>CAIRZD010000465.1 GCA_903882965.1 uncultured Bacteroidota bacterium | reverse complement strand
TCATTTTAAAATTATTTTTTAATAATTTATTGTACTATTTATACATAGTACGTATTTTATTTATTTAATTACAAATAATCTCATAAAAAATCCAGCCGAAATCGGAGAACTATTTTGCCATCACGGAGAAAAAATAAAAAACGCCAACTTGCGTGGTTTATTTCTTCAACGACCTTAAAGGACAAAGTTAAGGAGCAAAAAGCAGGTTACTGAATAGTGTATACACCTATTTTAGCGCGGCTAAGGGCTCGGACTTAATCAAGCCCCTTAGGATCTAACATTTTGACGGTAGTTCCTTTCAGATGCACTACTTTAATGGTGACATCCTGACCTTTTTTAAACTTGTATACCCCGAAATTAATGACCTGCCGCTGCCCATGGCTAAGTTTGGTGGTAATGTCCATATCATTGATCGTGACCTTTTTTATATCCTGTGCACCATCGCTGGACTGGATCATAGCCATCATGCGTGCATTTATGGTGCCTGAGAAAATAGTGGAATCCAATGCAACTGCTGACTTGGTATCCGGTGTTTCTGCTACCAGAATTTCCCCATTGGTAAAGTCTACGCCCTGTTTTCCTGAAAACTTGAATGTGCTGCCTTTTTTGTACACAATTTTAATATTTACCACTTGCCCGGGTTTCCATTTAGGGTCAATAGAGACATTCATTATTTTGTTGTCGGCGTACAAATTTGCATAATCAGTTTTGCCATTAACCGTAACGCTCATGACATCTGTCTTAGGCTCGCAACTACAAAGAATGTGGACACCTGCATTGCCGTTCCACAAATCTTTATTTGTGTTTAATCTGCCTGAAAATGTAACGGAGTCTTTTGGTATTTCCGGCAGATCGGCACAGGGGATGAAATTGCCCTTCATATCAACAACCCCACATTTTCCATTAAGTATTACTACCGCCTTGCCGTCTTTAAAACTGTAATACGAGCCACAGTGCTGACACTTTCTATAAAGTTCATCTGACCCTTTATCGTATTTAATGGGGACTATTACATCTCCTTTTTTATTAATAAAACCAACTTTACCCCCAAGTTCAACATAGCTGATCCCATCAGAAAAACCCGATATTTCGTCATATTTTAACGGGAGAACCATTTTGCCGTTCTTATCAATACAACCATATTTGAAATTAACTGCTACAGGTGCAAGACCTTCACGAAACTCATGGGCATCATCATAAATAAAAGGGATTTTGGTTGCCCCTGTGGCATCAATATAACCCCATTTACCATTATGTTCTACACCCACTAAATTCTCACATTCGCTCACAAAATGCAAATTGGTTGTATTACCATAAATAGCAGGTATAGCGAGTGTTTCCACAAGAGGATAGCCCATCCCGTCTTTTTTAGTAGTGCTAGAATAACCAAATCCATACCAACCGTTAACTTTCACCCTTGTCAGGCCATAATCCTGAGCAAAGCTCATGGCGCTGTATAGCATTACAACAATTAGAATAAAGAATTTCTTTTTCATCTTGTGTTGACTTTATTTATTATGAATAAACATGCAATATGCCCGAACCTTAATGGTGAAAACCCAATCCAATGAAAATGACCACCTTATAAGACACAAAATATAAAAGGAATACGGAACTGCAAAGCCCTGGGCAATACAATTAACTGAAGAATTTGAAGCAGGGCCAGCTAGGGCTTTAAAAGACTCAGCTAAATATCTCAGATGAACCTTTGTGTGACTGCCAGTTTTTGTCGTACTTAACGAAGAATGTGATCCAAATGGAACGGGCCAACCGCTGCAAAACGGGCTGGAGGATAAGTAATGCGACTATACCGAGCCCGAGGCACCAGAAAATGCTGTTGTCTTTGTAAGACAAACCTTTAATAACCGCCCATAAAATAAAAACCAGGCCCAACAAAAAAACAGACATGCCATAACTAACAAACCCGGTGCCAAAGTAAAAACCTGTTTGCAATTCAAAACGCTGTCCGCATACGGGGCAATGCTCCGGCATATGCATGGTAGTAGATAAGTGGTAGGGGTTGTCATTTACAAAGAGATGCCCTTTACGGCAACGGGGGCATCTGTTAGTTAAGACACTCCATATTAACGGTGGCCTATTACTTCTTATTTCTGTGGGCATAACCATTTATTTTATCATTACCGGCCAGCCTGAATTGCTCAGGTGTGAGGCCGGTATGTTTTTTGAAAAATTTTGTAAAATGTGAATTATCGGCAAAATTCAATTCCAACGAAATTTGTGCGATACTCAAACTATCATTTACCAGCAACCTTTTAGCTTCCAGCAATACCCTATCCCTGATCACCTCACCGGCGGGCTTACCAAGGAGGTCTTTGCACAAGGCATTTAGATGATTAGGTGTTATGTACAATAAGGCAGCGTATTCTTTTGGCAGGTGCTTTTCGGCAAAGTATGAATTAACGAGTTTGCGAAAATTATACAGGATCAGTTGGTTTTGCTGCGGAGCAGCTGTGGCGTTATTGCTTGAAATATTCCGCTGAACCGTGATAAATAATTCCAGCAAATACAGCCGCACCATGTCTATGTTAGAGAATGCAGGATTATGCAATTCTTTAATGATACCCTGAATGTTTTTCTTTGCTGCCGAAGAGATTTGTTCCGATAATGTGAAAACACTTTCGTGAGCTATACTTCTGAAGAAAGTAAATTGTTCGAGGTATTGCTCGCTGGCAAGAAAGTTGTGAAAAATGTTCGCCGAAAAATTTATGACATACCCATCTACTTCCCCATCAAAATGCCAACTATGCACCTGGCCCGGGCTCATAAAATATACCTGGCCCGGTGAGACTTTAAATTTTTCAAAATCGATAGTATGGTAACCTTTGCCTTTTGTAAACAAAACAATGTGATAAAAAGAATGCCTGTGCGGAACTGTGAGATTCGGGTGCACCTTTAAATAGGGTGCAAACTGCTCTGCGATGATTTCCCGGGCAATTTGTTTACTATCCAACAGACTGGATATGTCATAAACCGGAATTGTATTTTTTACCGTTGTCATTGCAACACAAAGGTAATGCGGCTTTTAATGATATGATTGTACAATTTATGCAATGATTTGTACTTTTTACTGATTGCTGGCTTGCGACTCTGTACTGAAACGGAATGCTTAATTGACATTGCCTTCATAGCCTACATCATCGAGCAAGCCTTTGCCATCTGCGGCTGCAGTGGCGAGCTGATCGCAGCGGTTGTTCCACTTATTGTCGGCATGGCCTTTTACCCATACGAACTTGATACGATTCTTTCTGTAATGTTTCAGAAATTCGGCCCAAAGGTCGGCGTTCTTTTTGCCGGTGTAACCCTTCTTCTCCCAACCAAATACCCATTTCTTCTCAACCGAATTTACGATATAAGCAGAATCGGTGTATATGGTTATATCAAGCCCTTCGCGGGTGAGCATTTTCAGTGCGGCAATAACCGCCATGAGTTCCATACGGTTGTTGGTGGTGTGCTTGTAGCCTTGTGAAATTTCCTTTATAACGCTACCCCAATGTAGTACAGCACCATAGCCTCCAGGGCCGGGATTGCCACGGGCGGCACCATCAGTATATATAATTAGTTGAGACACTTTTTTGAAGTCAAAAGTTAAAAGTAAGAACCTATCAAACTATTCCCATTTAAACGCCCTGCCTGCAATGGCATAAATAACTACTCCCCAACCCAAAAGCACAAGCACATCTACCCGAACATCCCAGAAGCCCGCACCTTCAAAAGCGATCTTACGGAGCGCATCATTGAGGTAGGTAAGTGGCAATGCCCTGCAAAAGGGCTGCAACCACTTAGGGAAATTATCTATAGCGAAAAATGTACCTGCCAGCAGGAACTGGGGCAAGGTGATAAGATTAGAAAAAGGAGGTATCGCAGATTCACTTTTGGCAATACCGCTGATGATAAAACCAAAACCCATAAATATCATCAATGCCAGCGAGCACATAGCCAGCATTTCGAAGAATGTTATCCAGCCATGATACAAGGTAAACCCAAACGCGAAGTGGCCTATTGAAATAATGATCACAGCGCCTATCAACTGGAAGAGCATACGTGCAATACCCTCACTGATAACAATAATTTCCCGCCGCACAGGAGTGGCAAAAAAGCGCTTGAGTACCAATGTCTGCCGCAGGTTAAAGAAAACAAACGCCGTACCGAAAACGCCTGATGCCAGCAATGAAAAACTAAGCTGGCCCGGCAATATAAAATCTATTGTTTTGTAATCACGCACCACAAATTCTTTCATAGTGATCGATACCAGTTCTTCCTGCCTCTTTTGTATTGCGGGATCTTGCCCTTGCACGATCCCTGTCAATATCATTCTCAACTGTTGTGCCTTATCCATTTCTGTGGATGCGGCATTTAATATTATTTTGTATTCAGGTTTTACGCCATCGGGTTGTTTTTGAATATCAATGGTTGCAACTATATCGCCCTGTTTGAGCATTTTATTGATCCCGGCACTATCTTTCGACACCCATTTGAGTACGGGCACATTATGCAGAATCGCAGATAAGCGGCTGGTAGTATCACTACCGGGCGCTGTAGCCACCATAATATGAAAACCGGTCCCATTGCCCAAAAAACCAAAAACAAGAATGAATATCAGCGGAAATGCAATAGTGAAAATAATGGCAGAAGGGCTTTTAAGAATTGCCTGTAAACTTGCCTTTATTAAAGCCCGCATTGCCCGCAGGTTGCTGTATTTTGCCATGTGATGTTAAGTCAAAAGTTAAAAGTCAAAACAAAAAAGTTACCGAATAAGATCATTGATTATTATAACAATGCAGCATAGGTTGCTTTACTTTTCCAGATTAAACAAGCTATCTACAAACTCTTCTTTATTAAATATCTGGAGGTCTTCCATCCGCTCACCCACACCTATATATTTAACCGGTATCTTAAATTGATTGGCAATTGCCAGCACTACTCCACCTTTGGCAGTGCCATCGAGTTTGGTAATGGCAATGGCACTTACATCGGTAGCAGCGGTAAAATGTTTGGCTTGTTCTATTGCATTTTGCCCGGTGCTGCCATCCAGCACCAGCAGTACTTCATGTGGAGCATCAGGCATTTTCTTTTTGATGACGCGGTGTATCTTACCCAATTCATCCATCAGGTATGCCTTGTTGTGCAAACGGCCTGCCGTATCTATAATAATCACGTCTACATCTTTTGCTATACCGCTTTGCACCGTATCAAATGCCACAGAACTTGGATCGCTGCCCATTTCTTTTTTCACAATAGGCACCCCTACGCGCTCACTCCAGATAGTAAGCTGGTCAACTGCTGCTGCGCGAAATGTATCTGCGGCACCCAGCATTACGCTTTTCCCGTTCTTCTTAAAGTTATAGGCCAGTTTTCCGATGGTTGTTGTTTTTCCTACACCATTCACCCCTACAACCAGTATTACATATGGTTTTTTGCCGGCAGGCACATCAAATGTTGCAAACTCATTAGATGGTGCTTTGGTAAGCATCCCCATGATCTCTTCCTGCAAAATCCGGTTTAGCTCAGAGGTGCCCAGGTATTTATCTTTGGCTACCCGCTGCTCTATGCGTTCTATTATGGCAACTGTTGTATCCACACCCACGTCAGCGCTTACCAGGGCATCT
>CAIRZD010000464.1 GCA_903882965.1 uncultured Bacteroidota bacterium | reverse complement strand
CGTAAATGGAGTCAATGTCCCTAATGTTGGATGTTATTCTGATGGCAAAGGGAATTATGCTTTCATAAATGACGAAAATGGGTATGCAGGAATTACAGTAAATTATTCTGTTAATCTTATTGATGGCGCAACAACGGTTAACGCTCTTTCTGCATCTCCCTTGGCATTATCTGCCGGTAGCCACAGCTTTACTTATATTTATGTATCTTATCTTTCCGGAGGATATACCTCACCTCCTTGGTCAATTAACGCAGACAGCCTTATTTCTGTAACTTATGATGGTTGTACATGGCCGTGGTCGTGTGGTCACGTAGATCGTTACGCCGCAGGAGGAAATACAGGAATCAATCAAATTTCAGGAAGGTTGAATGCTATATCCGTTGTGCCAAATCCTAATAATGGTGCTTTCACTATAAGTGGTGCATTTACGAGTATTGCCACTTCAAAAGAAGCACGCATAGAATTGCTGGATATGCTTGGGAAGGTTGTATACCGGGATGTTGCTGATATAACAAATGGAGGAATAAATAAAGATATCACTTTGAGTAGTGACATTGCAGATGGCATATACCTGATACGGGTGGTGAGTGATGATGCGAGTAAGGTATTAAGGTTCTCACTAAACAGGTAAAAAGAACATTAATTATAAAAAGCCTGGTAGCCTATTTCATAGATTTGAAATAAACTACCAGGCTTTTTCTTTGGGTAACCGGCGCTTTTTTATTTTTCTATTATTGCAAGGTGCTATAATGCGATACAGTAGATATATTTGTAAGTTGGGTGGCGATGGTGGTTATGAAAAAATGAACAATCGTATTATGGCAGAGAAGAGTGACAAACAGAATATCCAATCAATTCAATTATTACGTGGTATTGCAGCATTGGGTGTTGTGTTATCTCATTCGGCAGCACTCTATCTGCCCAGAACGAATTTTTTTCAACCTGTTTCTGCATTTGGCAGTGTGGGGGTGTATATTTTTTTTATTATATCCGGCTTTATTATTCCCTATGCAATGTTACAGAACAAATATGAGATCAGCCATTTTAAGAATTTAATGCTCAGGCGCATAATGAGAATTGAGCCTCCTTATATTATTTGTATCATACTGATATTGCTTTTAGACTATTTAAGTTATTTTTCGCCATGGTATACAGGTGCAAGACAAGTAGCGCCAATAAACTGGGGGAATGTATTAGGGCATATAGGATATATTAACGCATTTACCCATAAACCATGGCTTAGCCCGGTATTCTGGACATTAGCGATAGAATTTGAGTATTATATACTGATTGGGTTAACGTTTCCATTAATCACCTCTAACAACAAAAAAATAGCATTATTGACACATGTACTGTTATTAGGGAGTACTTACCTTATACCGCATATATACGCGGGTGATGAATTTCATATACACTATTCGCACATTATTTCCTTTATACCATTTTTCTTAATGGGCACTGCACTGTTCCTAAAACGTGCCCGTAAATTAACAACCATTGAATTTGGATTAATGATCGTTTTAGATGCGGCAGTGTGCTTACAGCATTTTGGTATAAATATTTTAGCCGTATGTATTTTATCACTTCTTTCCATTCAGTTTATAAAAAGGGTGCCCAAAATATTTCTATGGTTAGGTACTATATCTTATTCATTGTACCTCACCCATTCACTGGTGATAGCGCGGTTTATGGTATTATCGGGAAAGGTGACAAAAGATAAATTTTCAGAGTTTCGAATAATGCTATGCATTATGGCGTGTATCGCTGCCGGATACATTTACTACCTGCTATTTGAAAAGCGTTTTGTAAATTTGAGTAAGCGGGTAAGTCAGAAATAGGTTGTCATTTTACAACGATTTGAGCTGGTTAATAATTATATCAGCTCTCGCATCGAGGGAATGATCTGCTGTAGCTCTTGCGTAGCCCGCCAATCGTATTTTTTCCCTTGTGCTATCATCGTTTAAAAACTCTTTTACTTTTGTTACGAGTTCATCCGGGCCGTCAAAGAACCCTGCTTCTTCATTTTCTTTAAAATATAAAACAGATTCTTCATTGCGTTCATGCAGCATAAAGCCAGATGATCCGGGAATATGAAATGTTCGGGAAGTAATAAGATCGCCGGAGGATGACCCTGCTATTTTTTCTGATAATATACCAAGATTTATTTTTGAGCATTGTATGGCAATAGCATAAAGATCACCCAGCACAGCAGTGCCTTGTATACAATCTTTTATGGCTGTATTATTTGCTTTAAACCATTGCTCTCCCCAAATTTTAAGATCTATTTCCGGGCACTTTTGTTTTAATATCGAAAGCCATAATTCTTTTTTAGGAGACCAGGTACCTATAAATGAAACGTCACATCCAAAGTTTTTTTTGTCGTCAGGCGATATTGTGTGTTTTCTGTGTATTTCAGGGTCGAAACCATGAGGAACAAAGGAGGTATTTTTTGCTCCATACTTAGATTGCATATCTGTGATACCAAAGGTTTTTGTAGTAAATATCAAATCATATAGCGGGATGGAAGCCGGAATATTAACGCCATGGGCGGTGGTACTGACATCAGGATAGAAAAGTACTATTTTACAATTATTTTGTTTTGCAAATTGCAATGTAGCCGGGTATACGAATGCTCCTTTATAGACGAATACGACATCCGGTTTGAATAGTTTTATTTTGGCCTTTATGGCATTATTAAATTCATTTAGTTGCAATGGCCTTATAACGCGCTCTAATATCTTTGTAAGTTTGGTTTTAGTTAGCAGGCTAATAAAGTAGAATTCATCCAGAACTTCTATCAGGCATCCATTACGACTTAATGCACGGAACAAGCCTCCAGCATTACTACCCCTCCACAGGGGTCCGATGGCGAGTATTCGCATAGTGGTCTAATATTCTTTTAGTAAGATAAAAAACTAAATAAGTTGAAGTTATTGTGATGATACTTTGCATATCAACAAATGCACCTATGGCACCTTGCAATAAGTAGCCGCCCCATAAAGTGCCCGTAAGATTATACTCTGAAGAATTAAAGTGAGTAGAGTTCCAGACCAATGATAAAAAGCCTCCCCATAGTATGCAACCTAAAACCAAACCAACCCAGCTAAAATCTAAATATAGCTCACCGGGAATTGTCATGTTAACACTGTTATTTGACCTCCCAGTTTCATCTGAGATTGTTCCTGCACCAATTTCAACTGCAAACCAAGCACCAAGTTCAATTTTAGGCTTATCAGGCCATAATATCCTGGGTACGACTGCTGATAACAGTGGTAAAGAAGCCCTGCCGTTATAAAAGCCGTTTTCTCTTGTGAGCTTGACTATATTTGTCAACTGAGCTATGCATGAGCTTCTTTCCAGTAAAGTACCCCCTGTACGCTCCTCATCTTCCACATATGTATAACGGCTATTTTCTTTGTCATTATTAATGAATGCTTTTATAAAGTGAGCTCTGTGAGAACCAAAAGTTTGGAAAAATTGAAAAAATATTGCAAAAACGATGATAACGGGCACAATTCTGGCACTGAATAAATACTTAATGTCGCCTTTCCCAATAAAATAGCCCAGAAACAAGATACTTACAGGAGTTATCAAATCAATCCTGATATAAGAGTTATATAAAGCAATAATGGTCTGGAAGATGCACATGGAAATTGCATATGCCCCGAATCTTTTATTATTTTCGGTTACCCATAACCTGGAATAAAATAGAATACCCACCGACAGTAACAATTGCAATATTTTCTGAAAGCCACCGGCGATAAAGCCCAGATTAATGGCATTACCCGTTAAAGGAAGAACACTAATAGCCACAATAACAAAATACATGTTATTCAGAACCTTTCTATTGTCAATAACATATGCTATTGACGGCAAACTTTTTTTTATAAAAAAATCGTAACCTATAAAAACGAATGTATTCCCTATAGCCCATACAAGACACGCTTCGTCTATGAATCTAACATCTATGTAATTATAGATGTGCAATACATCATCTCCGGTGCCTAAAAGCTTAACCTTATTGATAAAAAGAACATTGGCAAAAGAAGTAAGTGCTACCCCCAGGTTATAGAATATAGATAAATTTAATGAGGTGATTATGTTTTTTATGTTTTTGCTCATATTTATGACGCAATGTAAAATAAGCACACCCGTTATAACCTCTCCAGGGAAAAACTGAGCAAGTAAAACATATATAAACAAGAATAAAAAATGTATCTCCACCGATCTATATTATTAAAATATTTCCACTAACGTACGAAACTATACGCGCCAAAATGAACCGGCAAAGTTAGCCACGCTAAAATTAGTTTTTTTACAAGTTACTACCAACAAAATAAAGAAGGTAGTATGGTGGCTTAAGAATGGCTATTATTTCCGGGCTTAGAAACAATTGATTTTAGTTATTAAAAGGCTGTTATTAATAATAGATATATTGAATGTGATTTAAAGAATAGCATACCATAAAAGAACATTTGTTCGTTTCGAAAAATAGGTATTATATTTGCAACCCAATCTAAAAAAGGATCGGTAGTTCAGTTGGTTAGAATGCCGCCCTGTCACGGCGGAGGTCGCGGGTTCGAGTCCCGTCCGGTCCGCAAGTATGTCCCGAAACCCGCTCCCAGAGCGGGTTTCATTTTTTAACCCAAATGAGGTGGCGGTTTAGGTGGCGGTTTTTGATGAGATTTTTTAGTAAAGGGAGATTCTTTCCAACGCTTAAAAACATAAATTTGTAGCTCAAACACTAGACAGTTGTTCCTCAATTGTTGCTAAGTCGCTATCTTCATTACCGAATACAAGAAGGGGATCATATCCGGTTGCTTCAATGTCCTTAAACAAAAGTGTCCCGTTTACCTTTGCAACAATTTTAGTTCCATAGCCTCTCTGGCGCAATTGCCTTTTGTAAAACTTGCTATTAGTTAGTCCCTCCAAAAGATTGACATAAAAGACCAGTTCATCTTCCCCTGTCCTTTTCAGAAATCCATCAATAAGCCTTGTCTGTCTATTGTCGTTGAGTGTTGTCGACAGAACACTAGTCGCAAGTTTTTCGTAATTGTCCTTCGTCATTGGAAATTGGTTGTATAATAGGTAAAACTACAATCACTTTGCTTTAATTAAATACAGGTTATCTTTTCGTTATATAAAATCAATGAATCATCATGTCACGGGCGTGCATCTGTGATTTAATCCGGGCTTGTTTTAAGACAAAAATTACACTGGGCTATATCAATACTTCAAAAACGGGCGAAATACGCCCAGATCAACCCGGATTAGCAAGGAACTATGTTTCTTGATTAAAATATACAAGGCGGTTTGTACATGCGTTCAGCACTATAATTTTCTCATCGTTTTTTTAATATATAATATCACCTGTCCGGGATAAAAATTATAGATAACCAATGGCATACCTACTAACTGAATATGAGGCTTTTTTTGAGCAAAGACTAAATGAGTTATCAACCAATGATGCTGATAAGATTAAGTGTATAAAATTACAGATGAACGAACTAAAAAGAAAGCTGGATGTGGAAAAGGATTACAATATGAGGAGACGCTTACAAATGGAAATACAAGTATGTCAACTTAAAATCATGATTGTGCCGATCCATTAAAACGCTGTGCGCTTGGGCGCACGCTACTACTTAAATAAATACTGTGGTTGTACCATATTGTTTTTTTTACACCGAAACATTTGAGGAATAAAGGTCTCCCAAAAAACAGGCAACATATAGTATTATATTATTCCCCCTTATTCTTATTCTTTACTTCTTTGTTTGCCATTTACATTTATTCTCGTATAACTTTTATTAAACCGTCACTGATTGGAAAACCATTAATGGCGGTTAAGCCATAGCGCACGCCCAAGCGTGCAGCGTTCTAATAATTACCTGATGAGAAAATAATAGAGTTTCGTTTTAAGTGGATTTTGATAATTATTTTTTAAAAACATGAAAAATGAAAAACTTTCCCCAAATCAACCATATAAGATAAAAACAAAATTATCATGTATGAAATCATTACACTAAACCATGAAAACCTATCAGTCATAAAAACCATAGCGGATAAACATAACATTTTTGTATGCGGCACGAACACATTTAATGCCCTATACAATTACGAGAAGTACCCGTTAAAAAATAGAAAATTAGCAATCAGAAATATGCTGGTATTCCTGCAATATGTAGATACACTACTTACGGACAAATCAACCATTACCATTAGCGCACATAAAATAAGAGATGTATTTACAGGCGCTAAATACCGGGTGTATATTGATATACTTGCCGAACTTGAAATTATTACAAGAGTGCCTTACGCTGACGGTAAATTTTATGATTATGGAGAAACGAAAAGATACTGCCAATACAGAATACACAATCGGTATATACTGGATAAAGTATGCTTGGTTATTGCCCCGAAGGATAGACCAACCAAATTAATTTCTGATAAGAAGTACCCGGCAAAGTTTGAAAAAACTATAAGAGATACGAAATGTAATTACAGCGAAGCAATAAAAGATGAGTTCTACAATTATGTATTAACGGGTATGCCGGAAAACAAATTGAGAATAAGACTATCACGGTTATTTGCGTTGAGTAATGACAGGTATATAAAGCAAGGTGAAAAAGTAGATAGGGTGTATCACTCATTTTCAAACCTATCTAAAATAAGCCGTAAACACTTGCATATTGATAACAAAGGTTTTCACGACATAGATATTAAGAACTGCCAGCCCCTCTTACTCTGCTATTTGCTCCGTCAATTAAATATGAGCGTGGATGATAACTATATTCTTGATTGCGAAAATGGAAATGTCTATGAGCGTTTTATTACAAAAGAACGAGATAGGGACAATGTAAAAACTGAATTGTACTCGGCTATCTATTTTGATTTTAAGGCAAAGGAACCTATTGCGGATGAGTTCAAAAATACATACCCGGCAACTTATCAATCATTACAAATACTGGATTGTGACCCGGTTACATTAGCATCTAAATTACAGAATATAGAGGCAAGCGTATTTAATGGTTTAAAGCCGAAGAAAAGTAAATACTATTTCACATTGTTTGATGCCATATACTTTTCCGATAGTGGCGACATACAGGATTTAGTAAAGCAATTACAAGACAGCTTTGCGATATATTGTATCTCTCCCAAGCTATCTATTACCTGCAAGTAATGAGAGGTTGATTGTTTTAGAGAGAATAGACTTAAAATATATTAAATAAATATTACTTTTATTTAATTAAATAGAAGTCAATTTGAAAACTGAATAATTACTACAGAAAATTAAGCAACCGTGCTTGCGGGCGTGCTTACTATCATTTTGAGTTTTTAATGCTCCCAAATCGCAAATGGGATAGTTAGGAACGCATTATTTGATGCTTTGAGAACGATTGTTCTGGACATGCGATTAAAAGGTCAGGGCTATTTGACATCACCTTACTTCGGCGGTCGGAATGCCGAATAGTTTTGATCTATAAGGCATATAGGTCAAAAGAATTGATTTTCCTTGGCAATGCGGTTATACCGCCTGACATTAGCCATCTAAAATCATATAGAATATGTCAACGACAAAGAAGAAAAAAGAAGCGGTAGCAAAAGTGCCTGCTACCGAAAAAAATGGCAAGATTGAAATGGTAAATATATTTTCCACGACTTATGGCTACTATCGGTATTGGATCCGTCAGATACTGGCAGAGAGCGGCATATCTAAATTCAGGTTTGTAAAAGAACCCGATAGTTACAATGGCAAAATAGCCGTTGCCAAAGCAGAAGTTGATAAAGCAAAAAGGGAATTCGCTGAATACCAAAAGAAGAACCCAGATATTAAAACCATGTGGCAATAATCCATGCTCCAATAAGAAAAAAACTTCCTGTAAAACAATAGGAAGTTTTTTTATGCCATATACCTAATAATACAAGTATTAAAGGTTATCTAAAAGTTCTGTAATGTCAATTTCTAAACCTTTGCATACTTCAAGGATGCATAAATATATAGAATTTATTCCGTCAACCTCTAATCTATGAATTGATTGCGGGTCTTTACCAATTTATATGAAAGGTTCTATTATTGAATAGCTATTCTTTCACTATTTTCCTAATCTCGCTAATCCCGCTCGCCGAGTCCATGATAGTTACGATATACATACCGCTCTGCAACCCGCTTACATCAAGCGTTTCATTTTCCTGTTTGCAATCTATCCTTTTCATCGTTCTCCCCAAAAGGTCATAGACCACGACCTGCGAACCCTTGGCGCCGTGTACAGTGCAGCTACCCATAGCTGGGTTAGGATAAACCTGCACATCCGCATATTTACCTGCTGGCACATTATGCACCCCCAGCGGGTTATACACTTCGCGTATACAATTTTGATCTGCAATAAACATGCTCCCATAGCTGTCAAAGAAAATATCAGAAGGGATTACCTGTGCTGCAATGGCAGGGCCACCATCTCCGGATTGTCCTACTATTCCAGTGCCAACAACAGCTGTTATAATGCCAGTCTGTGCATCAATTTTTCTCACTTCACCATTACCCTGATCGGCTACATAAATATTCTGTTGTTTATCAATGTATATTCCTGATGCGTAATAAAACTCAGCATCGACAGCCGGGCCGTTATCTCCTGCATACCCTGCAGTTCCATTACCAGCAATTGTTCTGATAATCCCAGTTTGATGATCGACTTTTCGCACTACATTGTTTCCGCCATCAGAAAAAATGATGTTGTCTGCGCTGTCGGTAAAAACCAAACATGGTTCATTTAATATGGCGTGCGTAGCCGGGCCGTTATCTCCTGTATAGCCAAAGGCTCCTGTTCCTGCTATCGTAGTAATTATGCCAGTTGAAATATCAATCTTCCTTATTTTACTGTTGTGAGCATCTGCGAAAATAATATTTCCTACTTTGTCAAAGCAAAGACCGGCTGGAGCATTTAGCTGGGCATCAGTAGCAGGTCCTCCATCTCCCAAACTACCAGATACGCCAGTGCCAGCAAAAGTTGTAATAATATTCGTTGTACCATCTACCTTGCGAATGACCATATTTTCCGCATCTGATATGTAGACATTCCCATTTGTATCAACAATAACAGCTGAAGGAATGAATAATTCAGCATCTGTGGCCGGACCATTATCACCTGAATATCCGCCTGTGCCAGTACCTGCTATAGTTGTGATAATCTTTGTGCTGCTTTCTATTTTCCGCACTCTTTGGTTGAATGCATCTGCTAGATAAATATTGTCGAATCTGTCAAGCCATATGGCCCATGTATAATTCAGCCTCGCATTGATAGCAGGTCCCCCATCGCAACAATATGCGCCACTGTCCGCTCCACCCCATTTGCCACAAATCGTGCGGATAAGGTTTACTTGCGCCTGCGTTTTTATGCTAGTGCCGCTGATCAGCAATATCAATACAAATCGTATCATGCGGTACAAATATATATAGCTTTCGCAGATTTACATACCAGCCTCAACATATTCCATTATAAACCCATAGCTAGAAAAAGTACCAAAATGGAGAGCCCCTACCGCACAAAAAGTATGTGGACAACTATAGCCACAAATTGTAAACGACGGATTCCGAAATGTGGCGGGGCCTCCGTAGGTTAGCCTTCATGGAACAATTCATAGCATATTTTAGAGTAAGCACCCAACGCCAAGGCTTATCAGCATTAGGTTTAGAAGCACAAAAGAGCGCAGTATTATCATTTCTACATAACAGAGCATTAATAGCAGAGTTTACGGACATAGAGACCGGGAAGAATGATAACCGCCCGGAGTTATTAAAGGCAATAGATTTAGCGAAGAAAACTAACTCCACCTTACTTATCGCTAAACTGGACAGGCTTTCACGCAATCTTACATTCATATCTACATTAATGGACGCCAAAGTGAGATTTATATGTGCTGATATGCCGGACGCCAACGAGCTAACCATACATATTTTCGCTGCTTTGGCACAATGGGAGCGGAAACGCATATCCAGCCGTACAAAAGAAGCATTAACCCAGTTGAAGAAAAGAGGCGTTAAACTGGGTACTCCGGAGAACTTTACAGACCGGGTACGAAAGATGGGCACTGTAAAACTGAAACAGATAGCCGCCTCAAATCCAAACAATCAAAAAGCGAAGAAAATAGTCAACCTGTTAAGTAAAAACGGTAAATCATTAAGAGAAATAGCAGTAGAACTAAATGAAGCCGGGTTCAAAACCTCACGGGGTAATCATTTCGGACCCGAACAGGTAAGAAGGTTTATAAATCAATAACAAGAGGGATAGTATGATTATTAAAATTCAACACCAGACACAGAAAACAATACACAAATTTAATGTTGTAGATGCCGATAAACTTACTGCAATAGAAGTATGGGCTATATGTGTTGAAATGAATGTGGCGGCTATCTTGGTGAAAGGTAGGTATTACGAAACGCAGTGAAAATATTGCTTAAAATAAGAGGTGGCGGAAAGGTGGCGGTTTGCTATGTGTAACTATTAATACTTACTAACACGAACTAACAACATAGTCTTTTGAGACGCTTATCGGGTATTAGTTTGAGTTCAAATCTCTAAAAACATATTAAAATAATTTAGACCCGTCCGGTCCGCAAATATGTTTCAGAGCCCGCGCCCAGCGCGGGTTTTGTCGTTTTAAGATCGTCGCCGTAGAGCAGCCGTAGAGAAATGAATGGCAAAAAAGACTACTGTGATAATATGTCTCTAATAAGCTAAGTTAGTATCAAAGCAGGTTCATTCAGTATCATTTACAGATAAATACCAAGCTGGTAATACAAAATGAAGTCACTCTTCAATGATACAGCCATTGTTTTTTGCTTCTTTCAAAATCCGAAGTGCATTTTTGGCCTGCTTGGGTGAAAGTTGTACCCTGCGGCTGTGCAATACCCCAAGGTTATATGCAAGTTTTCTGTCAAAAGGTGTCAACTGATTGTTTTCCTTTGCCCATTTTGCCAACGCAAACCAAGCAGTTCCCTTCACAACCATTGCTTCCTCTATTTCTATGTCGAGGAACACTACATCAGGTTTGTGTTCATTGATCAGCGCCTCCGCCAGCCGCGTATTCTGCGCCATACTCACAATATTGACGTCTGCGTCGCCAATATATTCCAGCAGTGTTTTTTGCAAATTCCGGCATGCATCGATCTCATCATCGACAATCATTACATTAAGGATTTTCATGTCAGCAGCCACCGTCATAAAATAAATGTAATGCTATTTTATCAAATGCAAGCTATTGCGGGCACCGATCAACGGTTGCCACATACCCGGTTATATACCTTTCAATGGGTTTATGCCTGACAAAATGAATTGGGTAATAAATGTCTAAACAATCACAACACTCAATAAAATACCCGAATAAAAATGATCTCAGCAAATCAATTCTATCTTATTTTTTAATTGCATCCTCCATGATTACATCAAAGAAGTAACCATAGCCCAGATCTTTGTTGAGCGCTATTTTACCTTCGAGGGTAACAATGTCTCCCACGCTAGCTTCTTTATCACTGGTAACGGTGAGATCAAATTTGCCGCTAAAATCAGTTCCATCCTGGATGTGTATCCAGTTTTTATTCATAACACCGGGTGTATACTTTGTAACCTGCCCTTTAATTGTTACTGTTTTGCCTGCATAGGAATCTTTTTTCGCGTAAAGATCAGAAATTGATATTCCCCCTTTAGCAATAGGTATTTTTATGTCCTTTTTTTCAGCCGGCGTAGCTTTCCTTTTATAAGTCTCTGAAGATGGTGCAGAACCATTCTGGTCCGCAGAAGGCTGGTTGCTCGATGGCTGGTCACTTGGGGCTGGCGAGGTATATGCTTTATTATCGGATGCTACTGTTGCTGAACTTTTGGGTTCAGTATTGATCTTCTCAAGTAAAATGATCGATTCAAAGACTTTATTCAATTCTTTGCTTTCAAATTTTTTCATTTCAACACCACCTTCATAATAATAGGTATCCCCTGCTTTCGCCTGTATAGTAGGAACAGCTAACCACTCATCTGTGGCGTTTTCTTTTACATGCAAATAAGTATATTCGCTGGCTTGTAATATATCCTGTACTACAACCTTATGAAAATTTGATTGCTCTACATTCGTCGTTTTTGTGTCTTGGCTGGATTGGCCCGACTGACAGGACGAAAATAAAATAATAACTCCTCCAATAAATAACCTTAGATTTTTAGATAGCATAATTACACGTTTTGGTTTTTGAATTTATTTTACTGCAATATTATTCATAACAAAAAATATGAGTAATGAGGATTATCATTAACATTTATGATTATAATCAGTAAAACTTATTTAAGGCGGGGATAGTTTTGTCGCTATGGTATAACTAAAATTAGCATTTTTTACAACTATCGCAAAAGTGCCTTTACTGGCGATGGAATTAAATAAATGCATATGTAATATTCAAGGGGAAAATAATTTAATTAAAGAGGGCTCAATTAAAAATGAATATCAAGTTATTGCTTTTTTGTTTGTTCTGTGTATTCGCTGTCTTTACCAGTAAAGCTCAGGATACAGCTATAAGTAAAAACGAACATGATGGAGCCCCATATATTACTTGGGTTAGCCAATATCCTATACACAAAGACCATGATGAGAGGCATAGTGCAGCCAGAAGAGTTTATGAATTTCTGATACAGAAGAATAAAAAAAGTGAATTGATCAGACCGGTGGCAGTAGTTGGAAAAAACCCGGCTAATTTTTGGATATTAGACCAGGGAGGCGAAACAGTTTTCGAGGTTCGTAAGGATAAAATGGTAGCACCCCATTCTATTAAGAAAAAAGATAATTATTTCACATCATTGGTTGATGCGTGCCCTATGACGAATGGAGATATTTTGTTTACAGATTCACGTTTGAACAAGATATTCCTATTTAATGAAAGCAATAAAAGCCTTTCAGAATTAAATGACACATTGCAGTTACAACAACCCACCGGAATCGCGTATTCTTTAGCTACAAATGAAATATGGGTGGTGGAAACCGCAGCCCACAGGGTATCTGTATTAAATAAGAAAGGTGAAGTTATAAAAAGAATCGGCAGCAGAGGGGATGAAAACGGCCAGTTCAATTTTCCTACATCTATCTGGATAAACAATTCCGGGGATGTATACATAGTTGATGCAATGAATTTCAGAGTGCAGATATTTAATAAGAACGGAGAATTTGTTTCCACATTTGGTGAGGCTGGCGATGCATCCGGAAACTTTGCCAGACCCAAGGGTATAGCAACCGACTCTTATGGAAACATTTATATCGCAGATGCATTGTTTCATGTAGTGCAGATATTTGACAAAACCGGAAAGTTTCTATACAGCTTCGGCAAACAAGGACGTGAAAAAGAAGAATTTTGGATGCCCGCGGGTATATATATCGATAGTAAAAACTACATCTACGTAGCAGATAGCTATAATTCCAGGATTCAAGTATTTCAACTTATTAATGGAAGTTAAAAATGAAAAACCTAATAAAGATCATCATATTCTATTGCTCATTGTGTATCCCAATTACAATGGAGGCGCAATCTATCATCACATCAAAACACAATTTATCCGCCAGCGGACCGGGCACGATTAAAGCGAGTAGTGAAACTGAAGTCTGCATTTTCTGTCATACACCACACAATGCAAGAACTACCGGGCCATTATGGAATAAAAAAGATCCCGGGGCTATTTATACGCTTTATAACAGCTCTACACTTAATGCAATTCTTGGCCAGCCTGACGGCACATCTATGATGTGCCTTTCCTGCCATGATGGGACCATTGCCCTTGGCAGTGTATATAGTAAACCTACCCCTATTAGCTTTGGAGGCATTACTACTTTACCATCCGGTAATACCAACCTTGGTACAAACTTAGCCGACGACCATCCGATATCGTTTGTATACAATGCAACGCTAACTGCAGCAAACGGGCAATTAAAAAACCCGGCAGCAATTACACAACCTGTATCACTGGATATCAATGGTAAAATGCAATGTACATCCTGCCATGACGCACATGATAATACGAATGCAAATTTCCTTGTGGCCTCTACTCAGTGCTCTGCACTATGTTATAGCTGCCATGACAAAAATTACTGGGGCAACAGCAGCCATAGTACATCATATAAAACATGGAATGGGTCCGGAACCAACCCATGGTTTCATACCCCTTATACAACAGTGGCCGATAATGCTTGTGAAAGTTGTCATGAACCTCATTCTGCGGGTGGGCCGGTAAGGTTATTGAATTATCAGCATGAAGAAGACAATTGTCTTAATTGCCACAATGGCAATGTAGCGGCAAAAAACATTCAAACTCAACTTACAAAAACTTACAAACACAATGTTTACGCATTCACAGGTGTTCATGATGAGAAAGAAAGCGCCGTTATGGGCACAACACACGTAGAATGCGTAGATTGCCATAATCCGCATGCTGTAAATAATTCTACGGCAAGCGCCCCAAATGTAAACGGATTTTTGAACGGAGTGCTGGGAGTAGATATTAATGGAAGCCCTGTAAACCCTGCCCAGTATGAATATCAGGTCTGTTTCCGGTGCCATTCAGACAACCTTGCTATTCTCCCCTACACACAAAGGTATCGCGGCGTAGGAAATATGCGCTTGAATTTTGCCACCACAAATGTGTCATATCACCCGGTTGAAGCGGCAGGGCAAAATCCAACTGTCTCCAGTCTGATTGCCCCAATGACCACATCAAGCAAAGTTTATTGTAGTGATTGCCATGGAAGTGATGGCGCAGGTGCACCGGCCGGTCCACATGGATCAAACAACATTGCTATATTGAAATATGCTTATGACACTACCAGGTTCCCTATGCTTGGAACAAACTGGAATGCAACAGACCTCAGTATGCGCTGGCCATTATGCTTTCAATGCCATAATGTTTCAAATGTTACCACAATACACACAAATATTTCAGGTGGCCACTTTATGAAATATACAGGATGCAATACCTGCCACGATCCTCATGGTTATGATGGCTCATTAGGCACCAATGGAGGTAATATATCTTCTGCCTTCCAGTACTTATTGAATTTTGATACTACTGTGATCAGGCCAAATCTGGTAAATGGAAAAATGATAGACATCCCCAATAGGAAATGTTATTTTGTATGTCACCAAAACCCATCAGGTACGGGTGGTGTATACCATGAGCATCTGAGCACCGGATCAAGTTTTTAATGAGTGTGTATTATTTATTTTCAGCCTGAATTAATAGGCATTTGTTTGAAATTTTGCTAATTGCATTACTTGCGAAAACACAAATACAAAACTGATACTGATCATAGTTTTATGATTTAGTACATTTCTTTCCCAGCTATTTTCCGCTTCATCTGTCACCAGCGCAGTTATGCTTAATATACCCAGGAATGATCCTTAGTAAGTGTACAGCAGGACAGCACCTGCAACTTAAAATTAACATACCCTATAAGTTTGCGAAAACGCATGAAACAGGCTAACTACTGTCATTGATTTGTCATGGTGCTGCATCTACTTTTGTGTAATTGATTTATTATTAACAAACTAAACAAGACATATTATGAAAATCAAAAAAATAGTATTGATAAGCACACTAATTGTAGGGCTTTCACCGCTATGTTTAGGGCAAAACATTAAGGGCTCTTCTCATGATTTTGCGCAATCAAAAAATGCCGCATACAATTCAACCGGTGAGCTCTGTATCGTATGCCATGCACCGCACGGTACAGACCCAACTGCAGTGCCTTTGTGGAATCACCATACCACATCGCAGGTTTTTAATACCTACATAGGGTATAAATTCTCATTACCCGGATATGGCGGATCAACTATTACCCAGCCAGATGGTGCATCAAAATTGTGTTTGAGTTGTCATGATGGGGTTTCAGCGATGAATCAATTTGGTGGAATGTTCCAAGGCCCATCCGGTACACCACTGCCAATGACAACAAATGATCGTATAGGAACAGACCTTACAAACGACCATCCAATTTCATTTGTATACAATACTACTTTGGCAACAACAGACGGTAGGCTAAAAGACCCCGCAACAGCTACTACAAGCCTTGGCGGTACTATCGCTACCGACCTTTTGGATATCAATGGAAAAGTACAATGCCCATCATGCCATGAAGTACATGACCCAACAATTTACAGATTCGGAAAAATAAGCAATGCAGGAAGTGCTCTATGCTTAACATGCCATAATAAATAATTTGGTTATTAAAAATCAATAAAATTCTTAACTAATAAAATAAAAATATTTATGAGATTCAAATCATTTCTTATCGCAAGTTCCATAGTTCTGGGTCTTACACAGCTAAGCTATGGGCAAACCGGAACTATTGTAGGTTCCAAACATGATTTTTCTTTATCTAATAATACATGGAACTTTGCCAGTCCGATAACGGCTCAATTGCAAGGCCAGATATGCCGTCCATGCCATGCGCCTCACAACACTAACAGCACTAGCTCCTGGACTTATGATAATGCGGGGTCATTCGGACCATTATGGGATCACAGCCAGTCATCAGCTAATTATACCATTTATTCTCAAGGTTACAATTTCTACAAAGAAGGTGCAGCTACAATAGGTAGTCCTGATGGGACATCAAAATTGTGTCTAAGTTGCCATGATGGTACAGTTGCTCTTGCCAATTTCAGAACCTTTACAACTGGTACTACTACAATGGCAAATTTTGATGGCGGTGCTGCAAACTTAGGTACAGACCTTAGTACCACTCATCCTGTATCATTTACCTACAATCAGGCATTATCTACCATTGATCATAAAATATATGACCCCACAGTTACACCATCAGGTGTGCATGGCGGAACAATTGAAACAGATATGCTTGAAAACGACAAAGTGCAATGTAATTCTTGTCATGATCCACACAATGGCGCAGGTGTTAATCACCTATTAATCAAGAGCAATGTAGGTAGCGCATTGTGTTTCACTTGCCACAAATTATAAAAGCGTCATAGACTCAATATTATTAATTACAAAAATCAAAAATCATGATAAATTCAAATAAAAGATGGTTACTTACGGCATCCCCTTGGATGAGGTATAGCTATATGCTATCACCGTTCGGAATCGGAGGGGTTTTTCTTTGCGCTTTACTATTTTTTGGCGCTCAAAAGAGTAGTGCTCAAATCCATTTTGATCCCAATGCGTTTAGGACATCAAGCTTAGGAACAGGTTCACGCTTTCTAGCAGTGATTACTTCCAGTGGTAGTACAAATATTTGTATTGGGAGCACAGACACTCTGCGTAATTCTGTAAGCGGAGGAGTATGGTCAAGTTCAAGTCCCGTTGTGGGTAGCATTGACCCCGTATCCGGAGTAGTAACCGGAT
>CAIRZD010000463.1 GCA_903882965.1 uncultured Bacteroidota bacterium | reverse complement strand
CATCAATAACCTGCAATTTAAAGGCGAGATTGTAATCTTTGCATGTGCGGCGAACCCGCTTCTGTTCTGTTTGTTCCATAATAAGTTGTTTTTGTGTCAACTTATTTCAGGACGAGACATCTTCTTTAAAAAAGTGCATGCACCTTTTTTAAAAAACTTATACGTCAGTACACAAAGTCATAGTAAACAGGGATCGTGCGGGTACCACGATCACACAGGCATAAAGTATATAATATGTCTTTCAAACCAGCAAAGCCTTGTTCTCTTCCCTGATCCGCACAAACAACATCATCATATTAAGGAGCGTAAAGACTATTGCTGTGTAATACAAATGAAATGCAAGTGGTATTATAGCGATTTCAGCGATCACAACAAGGTAATTAGGGTGCTTAAAATATTTATAAGGCCCCTTTTTCACAAGTGGCATCTCGGCGATGTGAAATATTTTTGTATTCCAGAATTTCCCTAATGATACGATCACCCACGTTTTAAATGCCAGCAACACAAAATAAACTACAAGCAAAAATGCGCTATACACATGCGCTTGCTGTGTATAATATTCCAGCACCACAGAGATCAGGAAGAATACATGTAGCGCCACAATATACGGGTAATGCCGCTTGCCATATTCTACAGCGCCATGCTGCAGCAGCCACTGTTCATTGCGTTTGGCAAGTATTAGTTCCCCGATCCGTAATAAAATAATGAACGAAATAAAAAGAAGAAAGGCCATTTTAGTTTTTATTCATTTGAAGCAATACCATCTCGCACGAAAACCCCGGTCCCATCGAAACCATTAATCCATAACCATCTTCAAAATCACCGGTAAAAAACCGCTCCAATACATATAGCACTGTTGGGCTCGACATGTTGCCATTATCGTTCATCACTTCTCTCGTATTTTTCAGAAAATCACCTGGCACCATTAATGCTTCCTCATAAGCGGTTAAGACTTTTTTACCGCCGGGGTGAAAAATAAAATTCTTTATGTCTGAAAGTTCCAACCGGTTTACTTCCAAAAACAAAGCCACATCATCAGATATATTGCTCGCTATGATCGTTGGTATGTCTTGCGAAAACAACACTTTAAACCCTTTATCGTTAAATTCCCATCCCATCACATCCAGCGAGTCATAATACAGCTTGCTCTGTGTAGCCAGGTAAGCAAACGTGTTTTTTGTTTTATTTACATGATTGTCGCCAGTAATGATACATGCCGCCACACCATCTGCAAATAAACTCGAACCTATGAAATTACTCTTGCTGTAATCATGCCGTAAAAAAGTCAACGAGCACAACTCTACTGCCACAAACAGCACTATAGCATCCGGATTTGCTTTCGCAATAACACTGGCTTTTGAAAATCCCGCTACGCCACCGGCGCACCCCAGGCCAAAGATCGGCGTGCGGCTGATGTGCTGGTTCAGTTTCATTTTATTAATGATCAGCGCATCCAGGCTCGGCGTTGATAACCCCGTTGTGGAAATGAAAATTATATCCGTGATCTTTTCCTTTTCGATCTCCGCAATCGCTATGCAGGCTTCGATCGCCTGCACAGAATACTCAAGCGCTATATGAATGTACGCATCATTCTGCTCTCCGAATGTATGCTGGTCGCGATAATACGCAAGCGGGTTACAAAGATTTCTTGTTTTTATTTCCGTGTTATCAAATGCGCTCAGCATACGGTCCACTTTCGGAAATGAAGCCGCAAATAATCCTTTGGCACACTCTTTAACCGCCTGCTGGTCTACTTTAAATGGGAAATCAATTTTCGATACTGCTGCTAATGAAGGCATTTGTTATAATTTAAAATGTTACTGTAAATGTTATTTATGATTTTTTTAAGCGGCTGTATAATTATTCAAATTCTTTTCTCAATGTGTTTATAGCATTACGCAGGCGCGTCTTCACCGTGCCCTCCGGCATTTTTAAATTCACAGAAATCTCTTTGATCGTATGTCCGCTATAGTATACCAGGCACACCAGCTCTTTGTGGTCTTTAGGCAGTTTGGTCACAAATTTATTTAGGCCTATCTTGTTTATTTTCTGCTCTGTACTGTTGAAGTCTTTGTCTATACAGTCCTCATTACCCAGTGTTCTTATTTTCATTTTGTGCACACTGCCACGCGTAAAATCTATAGCTTTATTTTTCGCTATAGTATGCATCCACGTATAAAAGCTTGATTTATCAGGGTTGTAAGAAGTGATCTTTGTCCAGATATTCACAAAAGAGTCGTGCAATATATCTTCCGAGGTATGGTCATCAACAACTATTTATTTTATACAGAACAGTAGAGCCCCTGCATAATTAGCATACAGATAATCAAATCCTTTCTTATCATTTGCTATTATTAAACAGACAAGCTCTCGCTCCGAATATGTTGTTTCTAATGTCATTACATAGTATTAATACTATAATTACAGTAAATAAAACTATGCCATGGCCCGAAAACCACACACTATTCACACAATCAAATTATATGTCTATTATTATCGCTATAAAGAGGCATTTTAATTAAACAAAAACAAATGCCTACTCACTTCACCTCGTATACACCCACGCCCACCACACCATTACCACCTGCAACGGCAGCCTCAAGATAGCCACCCATAAATACGGGTTGCCCCGCTTCGCAAAATCTATAGCCATCTGTATGTTTGCCGGAAACACTGCAATAAGTATCGCAATGATAAACCACGCCCCTGCCACACGCGTCGCATCAGGCAATAATAATAATGCCCCCAGTATCTCGCACACACCACTCACCGCCACCAGCTGCCCGTGATATGGCAACCACGGCGGCATGATCTTCAGATAAAACCTCGGGTTCACAAAATGATTTATCCCGGCTATTGCATAACCCACCGCCATTAAATACAGAAAGAAATTTTTCATTGCAAAGGATTTTATCTATCCTATAAATGTAGCAAAGCACGAGCAGTTATCGTACTTATTCCTTAGCCACACGCTAGTAAAGGCCCGCAGCAATGCCCCTGGGTAGTATCCTCAATATCCCCGACATGATCTTGGCAATAGTGCCCGGCACTATGAGCCTTCTTTTTTTCAGTGTTTTACGCACCGCTACTTCGCCTACTTTATGGGGTGTAAGCGCCATCTTCATGCCTATTGCTCCAAGTTTTTTCTTCGTATCTGCCACTATCTCCGGCTTCGTAAACACAGGGCCGGGACACAAACAACTCACACTAATGTGTTTTTTCTTCAATTGGTAATTCAGCGAATAACTAAAAAATACGATCGCAGCCTTTGTTGCCGAGTACATATTCTTGGCAGGTATCGGCGCCAGGCCGGCCATGCTCGCCACATTCAGTATATAAGCCGGCGCATTCTGCTCCAGCAGTGGCAGCAATGTATAAGACATCGCCATGCACGATTCCACATTCAGCCGCACCATATACCGCAGCGTATCCAGCGGCAACGACGGGTAATCCTTGCTGCCACCAAGCCCCGCTACATTGCACAGCACCTTCAGCTTTATGTTTTTTTCCCTGCACCATTGCGCTATCTCGGTAGCCGTTTCATCCCGCTCCAGGTCTTTATCCAGCACTTCCACATGCACATGATAAATGGCTTCCAGCCGGCTCTTTGCCGCAAGCAACGTATCCATATGCCGCGCTACCAGTATCAGGTTATAACCACGTTTCGCCAGCGCTTCTGCTATGCCATACCCTATACCCTTACTGCCACCGGCAACTAATGCATAAGGCATATCATCCATAGCGCCCGCCACATTTATTCCATCAGGCAGCTCATAGTTTGCCACAGATAATTCCCCGCAATTTTTCACAGGCCCACCAACTTGCATATCATTGAATGCCATAGATTGTGTAAAACCCGCAACAGAAATCAGCAATAACCCAAATAATATAATTGTTTTTTTCACAGCATTATTATTATACATCAGTTAGCAAAATGATGCCAACTATTTAATAACGTGCATTTTCAATATTAAATTCACGTTACATCCCTTTATAGGGCTGCTTATTGGCATGATTCTGTTTCCATCCTGTGAAAATATAGATCATGACACTCACCATCCTTAACCAACCGGTTCAAAAATTCATTTCAGGCCCCAAAGACGGCCCGGTAACCTACAATGCCGGAATATTCAATGCTGATAATGAAGAAAACAGCAATGATGAAAAAGCAGCCTATCATGCGGATCTTTCCCAGGGTTATGAATTAGAACCCAGTGTGGATAACAATTTCGGGTACATATATACTCCTTTTAATGCTGCTGATGAGCGTTACGACTAAGCTTCACGCGCCATTCAATATGCTGCTCTTCTGAAAATAATAATACCTTTATTATCAATTCATCAGAAAGCACTGCATGAAAAACGCACTGATTCTTACTGGCTGCATTTTACTTACCTTACTCGTCGGGGGCCTCTCTGGCTACCTCACTATACAAGGTGTTGCCACTTGGTATCCTGCATTACATAAACCATTTTTCAACCCTCCCAATACTATCTTCGGCCCCGTCTGGACGTTCTTATACTTCCTCATGGGTGTTTCTTTTTTCCTGGTTATTAAGCAACCACCATCTCCGGCAAGAACCAGGGCCATCCAGATATTTATATTACAACTCGTAGCTAATTTCCTTTGGAGCATCCTCTTTTTCAACCGCCATCTTATTGGCATTGCCCTTGCAGATATCCTCATTATGCTGGCGCTTATATACACCATGGTCGTTACCTTCGGCCGTGTTAGCCGGCTCGCCTCATTGCTGCAGCTACCCTACCTTGTATGGGTATCTTTCGCCACTATGCTCAATGCCGCAATACTTTATCTCAATTAAATTACGCTAAATAAAAAAGCCTTGCATTTTCTAAGAAATGCAAGGCTTAAAAATATTACAGCATTAAGCGATCCGGCAATTGAGTAAATTAAGCCATTGCGCCATTCAGCCATTGCGCCATTAATCCAGAAACTTCATATCCTCCCTGCTCAGCTCCAGGTCATCAGCCATCAGGTTCTCTTTAAAGTGCGCCAGCGATGATGTGCCCGGTATCGGCAATATCCATGGCGATTTGTGCAGCAGCCATGCAATGTTCACCTGTGCTTCTGTTACATTATATTTCCGCGCCACCTGCGCTACACGGTCTTCATTTTTTGCCAGCGAATGTATCAAAGAGAAAAATGGTATCAGCGGTATATCGTTCGCCTCGCATATATCCAGCACCTCTTCTCCGCCGCGGGTTTCACCGCCATGCACCATTTTCACACTGGTACGCTGTCCGTGGCCATACATATTTTCTACCGTAGCTATATTGCCCATCTTCATCGCTGTTTCCAGTTCTTCACGGCTCACATTGCTCACCCCTACATGCAGTATCTTTCCTTCTTTCTGCATTTCAAACATCGCAGCCATCGACTCTTCAAACGGCACCTCGCTATGCGGCATTACCCTGAAGTGTACCAGTTGCATCTGTTCCCTTTTCAGTGTGCGCAGGTTGTTTTCTATGCTGCTTCTCAGTTCATCAGGCTTATTAAATGCATGCCAGCTCTTATCAGGCTTGCGTGCCCCACCCACCTTACTGCATATGATCAGTTCATCATCATACGGGTATAAAGCCTCTGCTATCAATCGGTTCGTTACATCCTCACCATAATAATCCGCAGTATCCAGGAAGTTCACTCCGCTGCTTATACATTGCCTCAATATTTCCAGTGCCTCATCCCTGTTCCTCGGCTCTCCGTATATCCCTTCGCCTGTCAGGCGCATTGTGCCATATCCCAGGCGGTTTGCTATCAGTGGGCTGTTTGTATTACTTCCTATTACTATCGTTTCTTTGTCCATTCTGTTATTTGTTTCGGCGTGCAAAATAGGCTCTTGCCCCCTCTGTTCCAAAAAATAACATACACTTATACTAGGTTTGACTATAATTTAACACACCGCATTTATAAAAGCCTCCCGGCACATAATATTTTCAAAAAATATGAACAGATAACACTACCCGCCAGCGCTCATTCGGCCTCACCCTCTCCCTCGGAGAGGGCCGGGGAGAGGTCATGGCATCATTTTATACTACACAATATAAAATGTAAAACAAACTAATCATGAGAAACACAATCACGAGTATCCGTCAGAAGTTATTTATGCTGTCCCTTTGCATCGTAGCTACCGCTAATGCATTCGCGCAGGATTCATCTTCGCAATCCAGCACTACCGTAAATCATTCCACTACTTCCACCACCAGTGGCCCTGATGCATCAGCTATGTGGTACAACAATCATACCCTATGGATAGTGGGCGGAATAGTTTTAGTGCTTATACTTATTGTTGCTTTCGGCAGTATGGGTAGTAATAACAGCAAGAGCACCGTTTCCAGAACCACTACTACCACTACGCAAATAAAAGAAGATTAATAATTGATTGGGGAGTAACATCCTCATCATCGGCCACCCATCTTCACATCAAACCGCCCGTCTGTTACACTAAACAGTTCCTGGCCATTCGTCAGTTCACCGGCAAAGGTGCCGGAGTATATACTGTCTGATGCACGCACAAAATTGATCAGTGCGCCATGGGTCATATCCGTCTGGTAGTTGATCACGGTATCATTACTGCCGCCATATGGCCCGGTATACGTTACCATCATATAGTTTGCCGATCCATTTCCCAGGTTGTAGGTTTTGGCGCTCACAGTATCTTCGATATAAAAAAAGATCTGGTAGGTCTTTGTCGCACTGTTGCACGACCATAAGGAGAAAGCGTTATCATAAAAGTTTGCTATCACACCGCCACCATTGGGTGGTATTATTACCCCCTTCGCCGGCGATAGGTAATCACCATAGGTCACAAACAGGTTGCTCCCGTTCATCAGGCAGGCAAATGTCATGTTTCCGTTTGTGGTAAGCGGCGGCAACAACCGTTCCGGGTTGCTCTTTTTACAACATACAAAGCACAAAATAATGATAAGGTAGCTGGCCTGTTTCATTCCTATTTTAAAATATTTCACTATATTATTACGGCACAAAAACTTCGTGAAGCTAAGGATTTTTTTTGAGTGCCGGCCTCCTCTCATTGCTGCAATTCCATCTTACTCACCTCCGAAAACGGTATCGGCTTTATTTTCGCATTAAATAAATGGGTCTTGCTGCCCGTTATCGTACTATCGGTCACCAGCAGCGTATCAAAATAAAAAGAAACCTTCTTACCATCCTTTTTCCTTATCCTTATCCCCGTATGCTTGTTCACACCCAGCCGGTATTCATGCTCATTTTTATCCAGCACCCTTAGTGTTCTTATACTGTTTCCCTCTATGTTATATACCGGTATCAGCAGGTTCTCTTTGTCCTGCTTGTGAGCTCTGCCCATCTGCTCCTGCAGGCTCTCTACCGATATATGATATGTAGCGCAGCCACTCAGCAGCCACAATGCAATTACAGGTAATATCTTCCTCATAAAAAAAATATAGGTTTTAAAGGTAACGAACGATCATCTTTTTCGCCGCTTTTTATTTCTATTTTCATTTCTATTTTTAGTTACATTTTCAGTTACAGTTCTATTTTCCATATGTCGCAGATAGCTACATCATATGATCATTCCATTTTTTTCCATATCACGACCGCTAATATCGCCCTTCAAAAGCCGTTGCCACCCCAAAAAACATCATTTCCCGCCACAGGCAAATTTGCTTTTTTGCGAAAAAAATAAAAAGAAATATAGAAATAAACGATCAATCAAAAAAACTAATAAAATCACAAGATTCACAAGAAGATATTAAATT
>CAIRZD010000462.1 GCA_903882965.1 uncultured Bacteroidota bacterium | reverse complement strand
GATATTATGAATGGTAATTGCAAAAAAACAAAGCGATAGCTCAAATTAAAGAGAGGCGATAATCGCCTCTCTTTGAAAAATATTTATAATAAACAGAACGTTACCTAAACGACATTGCTTCTTTATTTACCGTCTTCCTTAAAATGCTAACCTGCCCAATGTGCATTGCCTCATGTGTGAGCAGGAATGATAATACCCCCCTGATCGAATCATCGAGGTTTGTCATAGGCGTTTCAAAAGGGGCTTTTGATGATAGTACCTCCTCGGATATATTGCAGAGACCTTCAGCAATAGCGGGCGAAACCGCCTTCCACTTTGATGTGATCTCTTCGATAGAAGGATAAGATGCATTTGTATCCAGTACCGCTCCCCTGCCGAATTGTGCATTGTAAGTCTCATCAGTTGGTAAACCAGCCATTTTGCTTATTGTACCCAGGCGCGTATTGAGCATATGCCCGGCTATCCATTTAACATTGTTGATATTTTCTGCACTACGCACCTGGGACTCATTTTCTGATATCCCCTCTGTCACATTATTGAACAGGCGTGTTTGAAAATCAAATTGTGCCTTGATCGAATTTGCTGATGAAGCCATGATCTACTTTTTTAGTGGTTAAAAAAAAGTACCAATAGTTTTTTGCTATTGGTACTGTATCGTTTAATTGAACTTACTTTTTTTCAGGGCTTGAATGCAGTGCAACGGCATTGCCTTCTGTGTCCATGAAAAATGCCATGTACCCAATGTCATCACTGATCTTTTCTTTTGGCATAAGCACCTTACCACCGGCCGCTTCTACTTTTCCGAGTGCAACTGCAAGATCAGGATTACCGTTCAGATAAATTTTAGCACCTTCAGCACTTGGTTTGTGATATGGGCTTTGTGCAAGGGCTCCTGATACTTTTCCGTTCATATCCTCTTGCGGAAACATAGCCATCTTCATGCCGCCCATTTCCATCTGGTGCATTTGAATGCCGAATATTGTTTCATAAAATTTTGTTGCCCTACCCATATCGTTTACGGGAATCTCAAACCAGTTGAGCGAGTTTACTTTGCTGTCCATAATACTTGTTTTTTTAGTTTGTGGATATTTTTTTACATTGAAAAAAAGAATTGTTCAGAAATTATCTTTCCATCCTTTACCTTATAAACGCATATTTCCTGCATTTTCATGCGGCCTTTATCTTTCATTGTGACATCCATCATCCAGGAAATAGCAAAATGATCATCGGCAATTATGGGGTCTGAAATCTCAGCGCCATGAAATTCCACTACCATAGATTGGAACATCTTACCTTTTTCTTCAATAGCCTGCTTCCCTTTGGCCTCTTTCATCGGACCATCTGACTCCAGACTAATACAGTCATCAGCATACAGTTCTTCCTGTGTTTCAAAAATCTTACCCTGGCGGCAAAGCTCTATCAGGCGATCGGCAACTTGTTTTGTAGTCATGTTTTGAGTTTTTATATTATGAAATTAAATGAAAAAATGCTTTATTTGAATTAAATAATTGTAAACAGCGGATTCAATAGAAAATACTTTATTACCCATTCCCGCTAATCACAGTGCAAACCTAGTGTCAATAAACGACAATGATGGTGTGTAAATACGCCAATCTAAGGGGGTGGACGCGACAACAATTTATGCTAAATTTGCAGATTGAACAATCATAAATCGGGCATATGAAACACGTTTCTATCATAGTACCGCAGGGAGACAGCATATTAAGCAGCATTATTGGTCCTTTCAAGGCGTTGAATGCAGCAAATGATTTCCTTCAAAAGACAGGGAGGAAGCCGATGTTTGATATACATCTGGTTGGGCTTAGCGATGAAACAAAATTATATGGTGGCCTATTTTCAGTACATCCGGATGTACTGATGAAGGATGTAAAGAAAACAGACCTCATCATTATCCCTGCAATAGAGCCAAAATCGTTACAGCTGAATGTTGATTTTATTCCCTGGATAAATGAACAATATAAACAAGGCGGGGAAGTAGCCAGTCTATGTGTTGGCGCATTTTTACTGGCATCAACCGGCCTGCTGAAAGGGAAAAAGTGTACTACACACTGGATGGCTGCAGGTGCATTCCGGCAGATGTTTCCGGATGTGATGCTGGTGACTGAAAAAATAATAATTGAAGACAATGGGATATACAGCAGTGGCGGCGCCTATTCTTTTGTAAATCTGATCCTTCACCTGATCGAGAAATATTGCGGCCGCGATGTAGCCGTATTTATCTCCAAGGTTTTAGAGGTAGAAATAGAAAGAAAAAGCCAATCACCATTCACCATCTTCATGGGGCAAAAAGAACATGAAGATGAACCAATAAAGAAAGCACAGGAATATATAGAAAGCAATGTAAAGGAGAAGATATCAGTGGACCAGCTAGCAGGGCTGTTCCTGATCAGCAAACGAAATTTTGAACGCAGGTTTAAAAAGGCCACTGCAAACACACCGGTAGAGTATCTGCAAAGAGTAAAAATAGAAGCCGCTAAAAAAAGCCTCGAATCAGGCAGGGAGAATATAAATGAAGTAATGTATGCTGTAGGGTATTCAGACAGTAAAGCTTTCCGTACCACATTCAAAAAAATAACCGGGTTATCGCCATTAGACTATCGTAAAAAGTATAACAGAGAAATGACCACATAAACCCGGATCCAAACTAGTCTCTCAAAACCGAAATACGTTTGTTTATAAAATCCATTTCATTGCAGCTTCCGGATCTGGCAATGAAATTGTTATGTATGTATAGATTAAAGCAATTTACTTTAATTAATTTTTGTTTAATTTTGATTTAAATTAATTAAACAAATGCAAACCTACCATATTAACGAACTTGAAAGGCTTACCGGCATCAAAGCACACACTATCCGTATATGGGAAAAAAGATATAACCTGGTAACCCCTGAACGCACAAATACAAACAGGCGGAATTATGACGACAACCAGGTAAGAAAACTGCTAAATGTAGCTACCCTCTTATCGAAGGGTTATAAAATATCTAAAATAGCCGCGCTCACCGAAAATGAGCTTAATACACAACTTCAAAATCAGGCACAAAACGAGACTCCAGACAATATTGCTTCCTCATACATTAACGATCTTATAAAATCAATGATTGTTTTTGACGAGCCCGCTTTCGAAAAAATATTTGCTGCCGCAGCTTTAAGGTTTGGATTGTATGAAGCAATGCTGCAAGTCTTTTACCCCTTTTTAAATAAAACCGGGATACTATGGACTGTAAACAAAACAGCGCCGATACAGGAGCATTTTGCTACAAATATCATCGGAAGGAAATTAATGGCAGCTATAGACGGACTGCTGCCACATACAAAAAAAGGAAAAAAATTCATTCTATTCCTGCCACCAGGAGAATGGCATGAAATAGGACTTTTGTTTGCAAATTATATTATCAGGGCACAAGGGCATGAAACTATCTATTTAGGCCAAAATGTGCCTTATGAAAATGTGAGCGATGTAGCATCAATGATAGACCCTAACTACATGCTTTTGTTTTATATAGCCCCAAAGCAAAAAAATGACATACGGGAACAAATAAAAAAACTTTCAGAAAAAAATAAGCATGTGAAAATTTTAATAGCCGGTAATACGAGTTTATTCATTGACGATAAATCTCATTATAAAAATGTTACGTATTTAAATAATGTATCCAGCTTATTTACGCATCTATAAATATGAAAATATATGCATAACCAAATAATATAAAACTTGCCAAACGTATCTATCATAGGTTCCGGGTTCTCTGGGTTATCGGCTGCTTGCTTTATGGCAAAGCAAGGTCATGATGTAACTGTTTTTGAAAAAAACAGCTCAATCGGTGGCCGTGCAAGGGCATTCAGTGACTCTGGTTTTACATTTGACATGGGACCGAGCTGGTACTGGATGCCGGATATTTTCGAAAATTTCTTTGCACATTTCAACAAGCGGCCAGAAGATTATTATAAGCTTCTGCAGCTTGATCCCGGGTTTCAGATCATCTTCAAAGAAGGATCACCAATGATCATCCCGGCATCACTTGAAGGAATATACGAGGTATTTGAATCGATAGAAAAAGGGAGTGTGGTAAAATTGAAAAAATTTCTTGCAGAAGGTGCAGTCAAATACAAGATTGGCATGAAAGAGTTAGTATACAAGCCTTCATTTTCATTACTTGAATTTGCCAATTACAAAACATTATCAGGAGCTGCAAAGTTGAATATGTTTAATTCTGTTAGTGAATATGTGCGGCGTTATTTTAAGGACGAACGTCTTATTGCACTAATGGAATTCCCAGTATTATTTCTTGGCGCTATGGCCAAAGATATACCGGCATTATATAGCCTAATGAATTATGCAGCTTTATCATTGGGTACATGGTACCCAATGAGCGGTATAATAGAGGTCATAAGATCAATGGAAACCCTGGCATCTTCAATGGGTGTAAAATTTGAGACAAGCTGTGAAGTAACTAAGATAAATATAGTGAACAAAAAAGCAAATGAAATACAAACATCCAAAGGAAATTTCAAAACTGACAGCATCATTGCAACTGGTGATTACCACCATATAGAGCAAGAATTACTGGAAGAGCAATACAGAAACTATGATGCACACTACTGGAAAAAAAGAACATTTGCCCCATCGTGCCTGATCTTCTATATCGGAGTAAACAAAAAAATAAAGAAACTCATACACCATAATCTATTTTTCGATGCTTCTATAAACGACCACTCTAAAGATATTTATGAGAACCCGACATGGCCTGCAGATCCTTTATTTTATGCATGCTGCCCTTCCAAAACAGACAATTCGGTAGCACCTGAAGGGATGGAAAACCTATTCCTGCTCGTTCCTATTGCACCAGGATTAACAGATATTGAAAATATACGCGAAAGCTATTTCAAAAAGATCATAGCGAGAATGGAGCACTATTGCAATGATACAATAATGCCACACATTATTTATAAAAGAAGTTATTGTGTAAATGATTTTAAAAATGACTACCACGCATACAAAGGAAATGCTTATGGGCTAGCTAATACACTAAGGCAAACGGCAGTATTAAAGCCATCGCTTAGAAATAAAAAAATTAAAAACATTTTCTACGCAGGGCAACTAACCGTACCCGGACCTGGTGTGCCACCAGCCATAATATCAGGCCAGATAGCTGCAGAACAGCTACTAAAATATTTTAATTAACAGCCATGAAACAGTTATTTGACGAGGTGTCGGCAGCATGCAGCAAAATCACTACCAGAGCGTATAGCAGTAGTTTTTCAATAGGTATCTATTGCCTTGACAAAAGCATGCACGACCCAATTTATTCTATTTACGGATATGTGCGTTTTGCTGATGAGATCGTTGACACATTTCACGATTACAATAAAACAGAACTACTCCATGAATTTAAGGCTGAAACCCTGAAAGCTATTGAAAGGAAGATCAGTGTGAATCCCATTCTTAATAGTTTTCAGTTTGTAGTAAATAAATACAATATTGAACCGGAACTAATTGAGACGTTTTTGCAAAGCATGGAGACCGACCTTAATAAAACGGTTCATTCTAATAGCTCTTATGAACAATATATTTTAGGATCTGCAGAAGTTGTAGGATTAATGTGCCTGCGTGTATTTACGAAAAATGATGACGCGCTATACCAAAAACTAAAACTTCCGGCTCAAAAACTAGGCGCGGCTTTCCAAAAAATAAATTTCCTCAGGGACCTGAAAAATGATTACGAAAGCCTCGGCAGATTATATTTTCCCGGTATAGATTTTAATGAATTCTCGGAAAATGAGAAAAAGAAAATAGAAACAGAAATAGAAAATGATTTTAATGAGGCTTATAATGGCATAAGGCTTTTGCCAAAAAATGCCCGTTTGGGGGTTTATGTTGCTTATGTATATTATACAAGCCTTTTCAAAAAAATAAGATCTATACCTTCGACAAAAATATTAATGGAACGCGTGCGTATATCAAATAGTAAAAAAATACACCTGCTGCTTACTTCATATTTCAGGCATAGCTTGTCATTATTATAAACATTAATCAAAAGATGATGGAATTTGTGGTACTCGTTGACCAGGAAGATACGGAAACAGGGGTGATGGAAAAGCAAGAGGCGCACCTTAAGGGGTTGCTTCATCGGGCAATATCTGTTTTCATTTTCAATTCGAAAGGGGAATTATTGCTGCAACAACGCGCCGGGGGGAAATATCATTCAGCAAATTTATGGACCAATGCATGCTGCAGCCACCCCAGGCATGGAGAGCATGTGCATGATGCCGCGATACGAAGACTGCATGAAGAAATGGGGTTGCAGTGCGGGCTGAAAGAAATATTCAGTTTCGTGTATAAGGCGCAATTAGATAACCAAATTACAGAACATGAGTTTGATCATGTATTTGTTGGCATGACCGATGAAGCACCAATTCCTGACCCAAACGAAGTAGCTGCATGGAAATATGTCCTACCAAAAAAACTAGCAACAGAAATCAAAGAACATCCGGAGGAATATACAGAATGGTTCAAGATATGTTTTAATGAATGGGGTGATAAATTATTTACCCCGATCAACTAAATGCTACCCGGCTAATAAAAATAAATAATGAAAACATACCAATTATATCGAGAACAGTTTTTGCAAATATCAATTATTGAGGCGTGGGATTTTTTCTCATCCCCATCTAACCTTTCCAAGATCACTCCTGAAGGCATGTCTTTTGAAATAATTACTAACCTAAGCGACAAAGCAATATATACAGGAATGAAGATCGAGTACAAAGTGCGCCCTTTATTTAATATTCCAATGAAATGGGTTACTGAAATAAGGAATGTTAATGCACCATATAATTTCACAGATGTACAAGCCCAAGGGCCTTATTCATTATGGTCGCATACTCATACTTTTGTAACTGTACCCGGCGGTGTAAAAATGACCGATGATGTAAAATACGCCCTACCTTTAGGAGTACTGGGGCAAATAGCACATAGTGTACTTGTAAAGAAAAGACTTGAAGATATTTTTAATTTCAGAGAGGAAAAATTGAATACTTTTTTCAATAGTAATTGAATATGTGGCAGGCAAATGTACTTATTGTAATTTGTTCATTTTTTGCAATGGAAGCGGTGGCATGGCTTACACACAAATTTGTGATGCATGGATTGCTATGGCGGTTGCATGAAGACCATCATAAGAAAAACCCATCTTCATTCTTCGAAAAAAATGACTACTTCTTTCTCATCTTTGCAATACCGGGGATCATTTGCCTTGCATTGGGGCTTTACACCTCATTGGGCAGTCTATTATATATAGGTCTTGGTATAACTTTGTATGGATTTGCATACTTTTTTGTGCATGATATTTTTATACATCAACGATTTAAGTTATTCAGGAATGCTGATAATTTTTATTTTCGTGCAATACGGAGAGCTCATAAAATGCATCATAAACACCTGGAAAAAGAAGACGGAGAATGCTTTGGCATGTTGTGGGTACCGCTTAAATACTTTACAGAAGCACTAAAGCGCAAACAAAAAAATGCCTGAGAAATATACATACCTGCTGGTTGATTTTTTTTGCATCATTGTACCATTCTTATTTTCTTTTCACCCCAAAATAAATTTTCATAAACAATGGAACTATTTTTGGGCTCCATGCTTATTAACTGCGTTCTTTTTTTTAGTTTGGGATGCTCTTTTCACTAATGCCGGAGTATGGGGATTCAATCCCAGGTATATTAGTGGCATATACTTGTACAATCTCCCAATTGAAGAATGTCTTTTTTTCTTGTGCATCCCATACTCATGCGTATTTACCTACTATTGTATAGTTATGTTTTCAGGAGTTTCTATAAACCGGTTATTGCTGCTAATTATCACAATAATACTTGTGTTATTTCTTTGCATTACCGGGTTCACTCACATGCAAAAATTGTATACTTCCATTACATTTCTGTTACTTGCTACGTTACTGACAAGTATTTTTTTAAAAAAAAATGGGATCTTATCGCCATTTTACATGACCTATCTTCTAATACTATTACCATTCTTTATTTCTAATGGAATACTTACCGGAAGTTTCCTTAACAGGCCAACAGTATTATATAATAATGATTACAACTTAGGCATCCGCATATTAACCATACCTATTGAGGATCTATTCTACGCTATGCTCCTTTTATTGATGAACATAGGCGGTTTTGAATACCTAAAAAGTAAATCCTTTGATAGCAGCCATGCAGTTACAGTTGAAGAATAATTATAGGAATAGCTACTTAAACCTTTTTATTATATTACAGTCAAATTTTTTTTTCATAAAACACAATGATGTTTAAACGTCTGCTTCTTGCATCTGTTATTTTATTGCTCTCATTTATTTCCAATGCACAAACTTATTCTATCTCGGGGCGAATTGCTGATTTCAAAGACACATCAGCTCTTATCGGCGTTTCTGCTATACTAAAAGACGGTAACGACACCAGTATTACAACTACACTGGGTGCAGTAACTGATATAAATGGCCATTTTCAAATAGACGGGGTAAGTCCGGGCAACTATTTATTACATCTTGAATATATCGGGTACAAGTCTCAAAACAAAATGCTCAGCATTACAGATAGAAATTTTTCCGCAGGTGTAATTGCTATGAAGGGCATATCAAACGAGTTAAAGGGTGTAACCGTAGAAGGCAAGCAGATACGCGCCGAACAAACCGGCGATACTACAACCTTTCGTGCTGACGCTTTTAAAGTAAATCCTGATGCGACTACAGAAGACCTGATCACTAAAATGCCGGGGGTAACATCTGACAACACAGGAGTAAAAGTACATGGCGAAGCGGTACAACAAGTCTATGTGGATGGAAAACCTTTTTTCGGGACAGACCCTACCCTTTCTGTAAAGAACCTGCCTGCGGAAATAGTAGACCAGGTGCAGGTATATGACCAGCTTAGTGACCAGGCAATATTTACAGGATTTGATGATGGCAACACGCAGAAAACAATGAATATCATTACAAAGAGAGATAAAAGGCAAGGAGAGTTTGGTAAAATTTTCGGAGGTTATGGCACTGATGGAAAGTATAATGTGGGCGGTGCTTTTAATTCATTTGAAGGTGACCGCAGAATATCAATCATCGAATCATCTAATAATATTAATGCACAGAACTTCAGTTCGCAGGATATACTTGGTGTTGGAGGTGGCTCATCCGGCAATAACTTTCTTACCGGCCAGCAGCCGGGTATTACTACCACTCATTCTGTAGGCATTAATTACAGCGATCAATGGGGATCAAAAATAAAAATAACAGCAAGTTATTTTTTCAATTACACCAATAACCAAACTACGACAGATAAAGCTAGAAATTACACCTTACTGGCGGATAACGATACCAGCGCCCAACCAGCATTATATAATGAACATGATATTTCACAAACGAAAAATTTCAACAACCGGTTTAATATCCGGTTTGAATATACAATTGATTCGTCCAACTCATTGGTAATAACCCCTACCTTAAGCCTGCAGCAAAACTATGCGGTTACCGGGCAAATTGACAGCAATTTTAATTTAAGTAGCCTCCTGTTGAGTAATTCAAATAATAGCAGCACCGTAAACAATTCCGGCTATACTTTTTCCAACAATATCGTTTTCCGACATAAACTGCATAAAAAGGGAAGGACCATTTCTATAAACCTGGGCACTTCGTTAAATGAAAAAGCAGGTGACGGAACTTATAATACAATCACTGCCAGCGTGGACTCCGCGTTAGTATACCCTACGAGCCCAACCCGCCTTAACCAAATTTACAACTCATATAATAACGGAACAACAATTTCATCTAATTTGAGTTATACAGAACCGCTTGGCAAGATAAGTCAACTACTTTTCAACTATAACCCCTCTGTTACCTATAGCAAGGTTAATACATCAACTGACACATTAAATAACACTACCGGACAAACACAATTCGACCCTGTGCTGTCAAACCAATATCTTAGCACCTATTATACCCAGAAAGGTGGCCTCAGTTACAGGATATCAACTAAAAAATTAAATTTTATGATCGGGGCTAACCTACAGTACGCAGTACTTGAAGGCAGCCAGGTATACCCATCTGACACCACGATTAAAAAAACATTTACAAATCTATTACCTATTGCCTTGTTCAATTACAAATTTGCAAACGGGAAGAATTTGCGTATAATGTACCGGACCAATATAAGCGCCCCCTCAATTACACAACTGCAAGATGTAATAAACGTAAGTAACCCTTCGCAGCTCAGTACCGGCAATAAAAATTTAAGGCAGGATTACGAACAAACCGTTACGCTCCGTTATGGCCTTACCAAGAAAAAAACAGCGCACAATTTTTTCATTTATGGCTTCGCCAATTATATAAACAACTACATCGGGAATGCGACCTACACTCCCACTTCAGGAAGAGACTCTCTGATCGGAAATGGTATTTTGTTAAACAATGGTGCGCATTTATCAGTGCCGGTAAATCTCAATTACTACTCTAATAACAAGGTATACATGACCTATGGATTGCCTTTTGATATTATTAAAAGTAATCTAAACCTTACCGGCGGCCTAAACTATACGCATACCCCCGGAGCGGTAAATAATGTAACTGACTTCTCAAATGATTGGGTTCCTTCGGCAGGAGTTGTTATCAGTAGTAATGTGAGCCAGAATCTTGATTTTACTTTGTCTTATACCGGCAACTACAACTTCATTAAAAACTCAATGCAGGGCGTGGCTAACAATAATTATTATAACCATACTGCCTCATTTAAGATCAACTGGATTTTCCTGAAAGGAGTAGTGCTTAATTCAAATATCAGCAATTCCTATTACAGTACGTTAAGCACCTCTTCCGGCAATATTAATTACTATCTGTGGACCTCATACATTGGCTATAAATTTTTAAAAGACCGTTCACTCGAAGCGCGGTTCACTGTATTTGACATGCTGAATCAAAACAAAAGTGTCTCCCGTATTGTAGCTGCCAACTATGTAGAAAACGATATCACTAACATTCTAAGACAATACGGAATGTTCCAGCTTACATATACCTTAAGAAATTTTAAAGGCGCACTTCCTTCAGATAATTCAGACGGCGAGCATCACCATGATTGGGGTGGCCCAGGTAGTGGCGGTGGTGATTTCCATGGTGGCGGCGGCCAGGGAGGAGGAGGATTCAGAGAAGGCGGTGGCGGCTAAACCCAGCAATCACCTGGTAATTAAAGCAAAGTATCTACTCCCCGAGTAAGTGATTATTTACCATTACACGCCCATTTGCCGATTTGGATATAATAATTGCATCGACTGGGCGCAGCTGCATTTCATCCATTACTTTGTATGCATTATCAGGATCATTAATTAACCGGCACCTTATAGTATTACAACTTGACGGGATTGCAAAAAACTTGTAGGCCCTGAACCATAATCCATTATTATCTGTACTCTCTTTTGTCATCACCTCAAGGGTGTTTATCAGATTACCGCCAGCATCCAATAAATCTAATTTAAAATAAGGGCTCCTGTAATTCTCATTACCCAACAGGAACCAGCATGAAAACTCATATTGAGTGTTTGCAGCCCGTGGTTTCACCGGAATATTAGCCACTACTGTTTCATGCTGCATTATCTGGGGCATGGCTCCTTTCCCATAAAAAACGTCCTTAGTGTCTCCTGAATCAAAATGATTTACATACCATGTATCAAAGCAACGGATACAAGTATCCCCGCTTTTGAGATAAGGAATAATCTCTTTAATACTATCGGTATATTTCTTATCATTTGCTATGATCCGCTGCGGGTAACAAGCATACACGTGCCAGCCACTATAAGAACCAATTTGATCTGAGGCTTGCAATAAATATTTCTGGTCGGGGTCAAGCTCGTCCTGATCGTGATAAAGTAATAGGAATGGCTTATTGTTGTGGAGATCATTTAGCATAGGTTTATGTACATAAGCACCTCCTGTTATTTTTACCTGCTTCTCTGTTATGCTCCAGGATGAGCGCGCCATAGCAGCATCAATAACAGGCAAATGCAGCTGTACACCGGCAACAAGGCACGCAGATATCTCTACGTCTGTACCATCTCTCCCAAGCCAAAGTTTATCAGTACCAATACTAAAAAACGGCAGTAACAACATTGCCTGAAAATCATTTGGTTTATAATGATTTGTAAGAAGGAATTGGCGCCAGTCAGTCTCTTTATCACCACATAAAATATCATAATTGCGTGTACCGTTATTTAACGCGGCCCGTTCATATCTGATATACCCACCAGCCTCAAAACCCCATAATGCTAACGCAAATACCAGTATACAGTAAGCCGTAATTGCACGGCCTTTTACGAGATATCTCATGTAATATGTATAAACTACCACAACGCCATAAATTGTGATAATGTAGTAGAATATCCAGCTAAATCTGCCAAGTGTTCTGAATTGCCGCAAAAAGGATAAATACTTTATTATCCACTCCATGTTCCATACAAATGGCACCCCCATACCAAATAATAGCGCTGCAAATGCAATAAACAACCAAACTGGCTTAAACCCGGCACTAATCACAATACTGGGTTCATCCGTCTTTTTGCGATTATTAATAATCCCTTTTATTAAGGATAAAACAAAAGCAATGATCACGGCTATTCCCAAATAAGAAAACCCTTCATCACCGGCTGTATTTTTAATAAATGAAGTATGGTCTTCAAGATATTTCCATATAGGTGAATAGTGAGAAGTAAATATATGCTCTCCGCGTGTGCAATAGGCAGTTAAACCATATGGAGTGACTGGCCTGTCTTTTATCGGATCAGTCAATTTTACTATGATGGCCGTAATTGCAAAAAAAGAGAACACACTTACCAGCAATGGTAACACATGTTTTAACTTACTTCGAAACTGTTCCTTTGTGAAAATAAAATAACCTGCAGCATAAAATGATATCCAAAGAAGCACTACTGCAGAGAAATAAGGATGAAGAAAAGTAGTAACCAATCCAAGAATGAAAATATACAGCGGATATTTCCAGTTTGGGTTAAGGTTGTATTTTATGTTCCAGTAAAAAAGCATAGGCACTACGCATACATATGACAACCCGAAATGCCCAAGTGTACGAAATAGCTGCGGGTTCATTACAATTATAAGGCCCGAAAAAAGCACCGCAATGAAAGCCTTGACACCAAAATGCAATAGTGTTTTATAGACATAAATAATTGCCAAAACATAACTGCTTAATACAAGTATCCACATCACAGCGAGTGCCTGAGGAATGGTAATATGCTTAAAGTAACTTAATGTAACAGACAAAAGTGGCTGGCCATCAATGTAAATAATATGCTCGCCGTAAGGATAGTTCATGCCCATAAACCAATACCCCTTATCATAAAGGATATGGTATAAATAAGCGAACATATTTTTACCGGCATCTCCCCCAATGCCCGGAATTATATGCCCGGGATTTAGCAGTATTTGCGGGAAGGTTATTGCTATGATGCAAAGAGCAAATAAAAAAGTCAATAATAGCCATACCCCTTTATTTACCTTGATCATCCTGAGCAACTTATTTTCAATAATTACACCTATAAACGGGTGCGTTTTCTTTTGTTAAAGGTAAATTATTTGTTGGGTTTTGCCCTATATGTCAATGGCTAAAGCATATGCTTTAGCCATTGACATCTTTTATATTGTTGCTCACTACTCCAGCACAATTCGTTTCACAACAGGTGAGTTATTTTCATTACTGAATCTCATCTTTACAAAATACAAACCTTTTGAGAAATGAGCAGTATTGATCTCATAATCTGTCTTGTTAATACCGCTAGCCTGTAATACCACCCTGCCTGTTTCATCATACATTGTAATATCATTTACAAATTCTGATGATTTTATATTCACTACGTCACTGGCAGGATTTGGGAACAGAGAAACTTCAGCATTCAGATTCACCTGGTTAACAGAAGCTGTTCCACAAACAAAATTGTACAAGAATTGGGTAACAAATGAATCTATAGTATTTAATTCTGTTGCGTTAGCATCCCATGGCACATGGCCTGCTCCCGGGAATACCATGCTCCAGTGGTATATACCTTCAGCCACATATTGTGGCTCTAAAGAACCTAGACCACACAATTTCACCTGAATATTTACAGGTATAGTTGGAGTTCCGAAATTAGGATATGCACAATAATATGGTACAATAGGATCCTGATCACCCTGGCAGTTTACAGAAGGTTTATCACCAGGGCCAACAAAATCAACCTTATTCAAACCACCCGCAAGACTGATTACGGCTCTTGACTTGGTTGTATAGCCGGGGTTCCCGCTATTACCTTCAAAACCACCATTCGCTAGCATAGCAGATTGTATATAAGACGGGCATTCGCCTAAACTATCTAAATAGGCCACATGCATATATAAGACCGCACCAGCAGAATTACCGCCTATAAATATATTGTTGGTGTCTATTTTATAGTAATTACTTGTTGCCCTGTCTTTTACAAAATAACGTATGGCAGCCTTCCCATCGCTTACTGCTTTTATTACCTCGTCTATAGGAACTGTAGAATCACTGGATAACATATTCGTAAATGTACTTAACCTGTAATCAATCGATGCTGTTACATATCCGCGTTTAGCAAAACGTGCGCAAAAAGAATCAACTGTCTTATCCCCCGTTCTGTCTGTACCAGCTACAAAGCTACCTTCATGCGCAAGGATAATAAGTGGCCTTGCTGATGAAGTGTCTCCAACAGGCTCATATATATCCATCAGCATCGTGTCTGTAGAATACGTAACAGTAGAGATACTATCGTTAAATATCTGGTTAATATAACGGCCACCTGCACATTGTGCAATAGCCTTTGGAGCTTGCAAAAATAAAATGCAGCCCATGATCAAGTAAAGTTTTGTCTTCATCGTATGTTTTTTTAGTTTTAAAATTCAATACAATATAACACTTTTTTTACAACTGGATTATATTTTCATTATTTTTTCCCACTAATCATCAGATAGCTGACTATGACCTCCAACTACCTATGAATTGATAACATTTGTATACGCCGGGTTTTTATTCCTTAGATCAAAGCCCCCTCCAATACTGATTTGATATTTGCCTCATAAAATGCCCAACCCGTTGAACAGCCTACATGAAAATTTGCTTTACCATCATCATCTGTAGGTATATGATCCTCGGTTAATAGCATTTCTGTAATACCCCCATGGTCTGCTAGTTGTATTGTTACTATCCCTGCCTTACCAAAAACAAACCCGAACCTACTTGTGCCATTTGCCTCTGTTACAACCCCATGTTCTACCCGTATCCGGGTGCCCATGCCACATCCATTCATAAGTATCCCCTTTTTGTATTAGGTTATCATTTCCTCTTATCGTGCTATCCGGCGCTTTAAATTCTGCTTTTCTCAAAAACCAACTTCCCAAATTCGCCCGGGTTGTCCAGGCATCGTATACTTGCGGCATAGGCACATTGATGTATATTTTTTTGGGAAAAGCTGCTCCAATCATACTGAGACATAATATAAAATTTACAATAAATATACAATTCTTAATGTAATCTAAATATTCCCATAAAATCGAAATAGAATTTTCTTTTAGGATGATACTAAGTTGTTGGAAATAATTATTTTTGAAAGATGATGCACCGTTTGGCAAGTATATTGCTGCTTATTCTTTTACTTACTACTGGCTTTGATTTATCGGCGCAGCAAAAGAAGGTTGGTCACGATCCTGAACTAAACAATAAGAAGAGCAGTCATTTATTTAAGCCCCCTGTATACTTAGGGCATTCTGAATATACCGGTGGCCCAATAAGAAAAGACATTTTCAATAACTTTATGAAACAAGGGCTTACTGCTCATGATTCCCTTGGCAACAGATACCGGATCGTTGGGTTTGATTTTGGATACGCTGAGCGTAATTTTTATGAAGATTCTGTTGGAAACCTTATAGCAATGATAGACTATTTGTCAGAACATTGTACAGGAGATTCGTTACCCGGCGATATTACACAAACAAAATCTACTGAAATAAGCAATTACCTGGATGGCACACCAGATAATGGTGATGTATCAAAGAGCATTTATAACCGCACAAAACCCGGAGATACCGTATACTTCGATAAGATACTGGTTGCAAAGTATATTAACGCCACCCAATCATTACCAGACAGTGCAGCAATTCTGGGAAGAAGCCTGAAGTTCTGGATCATTAAATAAACCCTGCAATCCTAATTAAGCAATAACAAATTCACACTGCGTTGCAGGATATTGAATGCTATTTCAGCCATCATATTTTCCTTATCCAATGTAGGGTTTACTTCTGCAATTTCAAAGCAACATATCTTATGATGCTGCATAAAAGAAGCTACAAGATCCTCAGCTTCGCGCTCTTTTAACCCATTGCTCACAGGGGTACCGGTACCACGGGATATAGAATTGTCCAGGCTGTCTACGTCAAAAGACACATAAATATCGTCACAATTGGAAAGATGAAGGAATGTTTGTCGCACTACATTTTCCACACCCTTTCTACGCACTTCGGCTACAGGTATCACTTTAATATTCCCTTTCTTTATGATCGCTTCTTCTTCTTTTTCAAAATCCCTGAGCGCAATGAATACAATATCTTCCGGCAATATCTTCGGTTCTATTTTCCCGATCTGTTTAAGCTTTTTCCAGTATTCCAGGGTCTGCGCGTCCGGATTATGTACCTGGTTATCTACATTATCTTCTGCAAGTGATATTGCCAATGGCATGCCATGCATATTGCCTGACGGAGTGGTAAATGGCGAATGCATGTCTGCATGGGCATCTATCCATACCACGCCGAGCCGGCGTTTTGGCCTGGCCATTTTCAGTCCAGCAATAGTTGCCCCCGCAGTACTGTGATCTCCCGCTAATACCAGTGGGAACAACCCTGATTTCACGGTCTCACTTACCGCTTTTGATACCCTATCGTACATTGTATAAATACCCTGTATCCGTTTTGCATATGGAGACGCTACAGGCTCATAAAGCAACCTGTTCTCATTCTCAATTATATCAGATGGGAAGTTCACAAAGAAATTACTCATAAAATCCAAGGCGGCTATCTTGATAGCATCTATCCCCAGGCTGGCACCACGCGTGCCCGCACCTATTTCAGACCGCACTTCTATGATCTTTATATTTCGCATAGATCAAAGATAGTATAAAATGACTAGCAGATTAATAATGCCCAAACCGGGTTATTAAACAATAAGCAAATTAAAAAGGATAACCAATAGATACATTTAAGATGAGATTATTGGACCGCCAGTCGGGGTCACCAGGGTTTATCTTGTTAAAAACCCATCCTCCGTTAGTAAATACATATGGCTCTTTTACAGGAATAGCAAGGTCTATACGCAAGGTAAGAAAGGATGCAATATCAAAACGCGCCCCCGCCCCCATATCCGCTGCAATGTCCTGCCCGAGCGTATTAAACTCAAACTCGCCTCCCGGATAACCTTTATCTTTTTTTGCAAGCCATATATTTCCTGCATCCGCGAATAGCGCCCCATTCATTTTTACGGAGCCTGCAAATAGCGGCGTTATCGGGAACCTGTATTCTCCGTTCATTTCCAGTTTTATATCACCGGTCCTGTCTATCTGGTTCGCATTGCTTACCGGAATATAATAACTGCCCGGGCCTAGTGTGCGGATACGCCAGCCGCGAAGACTGTATGGCCCCCCTGAAAAATATTGTTTGATGTATGGCAAGGCATCCGACTGCCCGTATGGAATACCAATGCCACCGCTAAAACGAAATGCAAAAACTGATTTAGGTAATGTAAAATAGTGCCTTGCATCAAAATCAAACTTGGTATACTGCGCATATTCTATCTGGTAGATATTATTCAATGCCGCACCTAACTGGTTTATGGCACCCAAAACACCGCCGGCCTCTTCGATAGACAATTTTAAAAAAGAATAATTCACGCCATGCTTCACCAATGTATTGTCGTAGGTAAAAGAAATGTTTTCCCCTTCTATAAAATTCTGTTTGTAACTGTTTGCTAAATATTCATTATTGGCAAGCGCATTTTTAAAAGAATCAGTTTCCAGAGGCAAACGGATAATATTTACAAATGCGGGCGATAAGCTCCAGGTTTTGGTGGTTGATTCACGCCAGGTATAAGAAAAATTCGCGCTTGTGTTCACTAATGTAAAATATTTAAAGCGGTCCATTACATTCTCACCTACACCAATAATTGTATGTGGCAGATTTCTGTTATCAAACCAAGCCAGTGGTATTGGTGCAATAAATTTGGGGAAATCAATGCTTGCGGTTACACCGTAATACTTGGTTAGCGTAAAGAAGTTATTAATAAAATTACCTCCCGGATTATATCCCAATTCTACACCACCATTTACTCCAATCGTTAATAAATTAGCCCCCTTTGCAAAATTCTTTGTCCGGAAGTTAACCCCCAATGAATTACCGAGTGAATAGGTGGAGCCGTTAGATAATTCATAGTGGGTGGTAAAATCATGCTTTTTCGCCCTGCTCAACAAGATATTACAATCAAGCTGGTCTTTATAATCTTGTTTTTCATGAAACTCAACTTTCAAATATTGGAATATGCCCAGTTCATTCAGCTTAGAGCGCGTCTTATCATCATCTTGCTGGGAATAGTAATTGCCGGGGTTGAGATAAATATGCTGGTATAATACCCATGGATGTACATATTCATCGTGATATACAAAATCAACGCTGTCTATTTTTTTCACTACCATACTACTATCCTTAAGATCACCCGCATTTGCAAAATCAGGAAAGACATGCACCATCGATATAGTGAATTTATGATACGCCTGCGAATCTTCAGTAAGGCGTATGGTGGCCGTAATATTAATTAAATGCGACTCTTTGGTCTTCGTGGCAGAAATGAAGTGTACCGCATTTTCAAAAGGGCTCTCCACGTTTTTGAATATCGTTTTATCAACCGTATCTAATCCATCAATAAAACTGATATTTTCCTGTGTAAACTTAAAGTAACCCTGATTACGGATGATCGTTGTTAGCCTGCTCCGCTCATCATCTATCTGGCTGTATGAAAACTCTCTCCCTTTTCGTAATGCTGTTTCTTTGCTGGCAGCTCTGATTATGCGGGCAATCCCACTATCGTCAACGTCATAAGTAACCTTATTTATCCGGTAATTTACCCCAAGGTCAATATTGTATTTTACAAACGCTTTCTTGTGCGAAATGATACACGTGTCTTTTACATTCGCATAAAAATACCCCTGGTAGTACAAGTAAGTCTTCATGTTTTGCAGAGACTTTGCCGTCAATGACGAGTCGTAAATCACCGGCCGCTCTACTGATTTAGGAAGTGTGCTATCAGCACGATCATGAAATCTATTAAAATGCCGGTTGTATAACGATAGTTTCACCGTTGTTCCGGGGAATAAAAAATAACTATTCGGTTTTTGAATGATATACCTGGTGAGATTATCTTTTATTTCGCCCTTATTGTAGACCTTTTTATCAGACCTTATTCTTACACTGTTATTTCTTACGAGATACTGCTTATCGGTAAGGTGCTTTGTTCTGTTACATCCCGCCAATAGACCTATGGCAACCGGCAGCAGTATATAAAAAAAAACCTTACCATTATCAAACAATCTCCCGGTCATGTTAGTTAACTACAATTATTATAGTTTTGCAGTGTATGCTCTCTAAAGCGCAAAATAAATACATTCGGTCGTTAACACAGCAGAAATTCCGCAATGAATATAAAGTATTTATTGCTGAAGGCGGAAAGATTGCACTGGAATGGCTTAACTGTAATGCACCAATACAAATGATCATTGCCACAGATGGATGGGCAAAACAATATCATGCCAGTATAACCAAACATCCCGAAGCAGAGTTACATATTGTAAAAGATACAGAACTAGCTACATTATCTGCATTGCAAAGCCCTAACCAGGTTTTGCTTGTCATCCCTATGCCCATGCAAAAAAAGGTACCGGTAAAAAATGAATGGTACATTGCATTAGATGAATTGCAGGATCCCGGCAATATGGGTACCATCATTCGTATTGCAGATTGGTTTGGGATCAAGAACATCGTTTGCGCACCGGGTTGTGCGGATATTTATAATCCGAAAGTGGTGCAAAGTGCCATGGGCGGGCATTTACGTGTAGATATATACGAGGCCGACCTACCCACATTCTTACGTGCTACACCGCTGCCTAAAATAGCAGCAACATTAAATGGAGAAAATGTATATAATATGGCACGGCTTGATGCAGCAGTACTGATTATTGGCAATGAATCTAAAGGGGTGTCTGAAAAAATAGCCGAATTGGCTACGATCAAAGCAACTATTCCCCGCAAAGGAGGTGCTGAATCCTTGAATGCAGGCGTTTCGGCCGGGATATTATGTGCTTTGTTACTGCCAGGTTAAAAAACATCTGAAATTGCGTACTGATTAAACATTGGCATACCTATTGAAGTCTTAACTAAACAAAAACAAGATAATATATTATGAAAAGCCGCCTTTTTATCTTATTACTATTAGCTGCCGGAGCCACTACGGCAGAAGCCCAGTCTATGCTAAAAGTTCGCCTTACCGACAATTCACGGATAAATATATCCGTTGATGGTCGTTATTTCAGTAAAAAAGGCACCACTGTTACCGTGGGAGAACTGCCGCCGGGCAGGCACAGGTTAGAGATATACACTGTGCAGCAAACCCGTAACGGGCGGGGCCGGGAAGAGGTAGTATATTCAGGCAAAGTAATTACACATCCCGGCAATATTACCCTTTTTACTTATGATGCTGAGGGGCAACAAATTGATGTGCAGGAACAGGATATTCACAGCTATTCACAATCTACCCCCCCTGTAAATAATGGTGTGGGTACTTATGAAAATAATATGCCCGGGCAGGTAAATAATAATAACAACGACAATGGCAATGATAACCGGTATGTTCAATCCTCTAATCCATATCCGCGCGCATCCGGGATGGCCGCCACACTCACCAATGTCAAAATTGATCAGTTAAAATCCAGGGCATCAGACAAAAAAACGGATACAGAGAAAATGAATCTTATCAAAGATGGTTTGGGCGGTGAAAAAATGACAACCGACCAGGTAAATGCCATAATGGATTTTTTCAATTTTGAAGACTCAAAAGTGCAGTTTGCAAAATGGGCTTATCCTAATACTGTAGACAAAGAAAACTTTGCTACACTCGAAAGCAAATTATCTTATCAAAACTATGTAGACGACCTCGATAAGTTCATTAAAGAAAATAACAGGTAAAATTATTTCTAAAAAATCTCAAACCCCAGTGTATGCTGCTACAATGCTGGCGCCTGGGGTTTTGATTTTTCACTTAGCAAAAAGTATCTGTTAAATAGTCTCCCGGTGCAATAACCTATCAGGCTGCCTAATAAAGCGCCGCAAGTTACATCCAGTGGATAATGGACACCCACATATACCTGGGCAAATGATACCAGCACTGCCCATGTTATGGCTACAGGCCATACCCACTTAGCCGCACGCCCCAGTGTAATAGCACTGAAAATACCCAGCGAAAAATGATTTGCTGCATGAGAAGATGGGAAACCGTATGGCCCACCGCAAGGCACAATAAGATGTATTATAGTGGCCAGGTATGGGTTATTACATGGTCGTAACCTGTGAAAATATGGCTTCAAAATAGTTGCGCTTACCTGGTCTGACAGTATAAATGAAACCAGGAAAACAGCACACCATACCCAACCCTTACGCCCAAACTTCCCGGGAATGAATAATAAAAGGAAAAGATACAGCGGCGACCAAAACCATGGGTTCCTCAAAAATGGAACTACAAAATCAAAAAATGAATTGTGCCACTGGGTATTCAGATAATACCAGGCCACATGGTCATAATATACCAGCAGATCACGAATGGTTTTAAGCATATTTCTTTTTAAAGATCATGATCAGCCGCGGTGAGCTTATCGGGTCAAAAGAACCAAGTTGATAATCGCCAAACGTACAAACCAAATGCATTCCGGCCGGCCGGAATATTTTTATAAAATCAGACTGTGTAAATGCTGCTACCTTTTCAGTATAGCGTCTTGGCTTCTTATCTGCGTCAGTAAAGCTTATTTCTTTAATAATATGGTTACGCTCCAATGTTCTTGTTATCTTGAAAGTATAGCTACCCCGTTGCACCACTTCTTCAGGCACTATATTGGCTATTACCTGGTCGGCATTGAGGTAGTCTATAACCAGTATACCATTTTCTTTCAGCGCTGCAGCAAACGACCGTGCTGCAAGTGCGTGATCCCTGGTGTGGGCAAAATAGCCGAAGCTGGTAAAAAAATTAAAGGCATAATCAAAATAATTGATGTAAAAAGGAAGGCGCATATCCTGCACAAAAAACTGTAAATTATCAGCTTCAAATGCCTTTGCCTTTTCAATGCTCGGGTGCGATATGTCTATACCCGTCACATCATATCCATGCTCTGCCAGTTGTTTTGCAAACCGGCCTTCTCCACAAGCTATATCAAGCATGGTGCTACCCGGCTGAGGCTGTAGATACCCCAATAGGTTTTCTACAAACTCCTGAGCCTCAAATTCATCCCTGTTTTGGTAAAGGATCTTATAATATGGGGAACCAAACCAATT
>CAIRZD010000461.1 GCA_903882965.1 uncultured Bacteroidota bacterium | reverse complement strand
ATTTTGCCCTTTTTGAAAAAGTTCCGTATGTTTATGTTGACAAATAAATTAATTTTAATCGAGAGCCGTCGCGTCTTCTATCAGTACACTGGCTTTGTTATTAAGCATTTCAATAAAACCACCTGATATTTCGTAGGTTTCTGAATGGGTTTTATCTTTAAGTACTTTCATTTTTCCTTTGCCGAGTGATGCTATCATTGGTGCATGCTTATCAAGTATTTCGAAAGCACCTTCGGTGCCGGGAAGAAGTATACCATACACTTCGCCACTAAATACTTTATGCTCGGGTGTTAATATTTCTAATTGCATATACCCCAAACCCCTAAAGGGGCTTTATCCTCAGCTTGCAGTAATATTTACAGGCTTCGGCTTGTTAATAATATTTTATTCCTCTTGCCGGTCACCAAATAAGGAAAGTCCCAATTTAGGCGCGGATGGTTTTTTTAATTTTTTGCTTGTTCCATCAGCTTCTTACCCTTAGCCATAGCATCGTCTATGTTACCTACAAGGTTGAATGCTGCTTCAGGGTATTCATCTACTTCACCATCCATGATCATATTGAAACCACGTATTGTTTCTTCAATCGGTACCAGCACACCCTTGAGGCCGGTAAAGGCTTCTGCAACATGGAATGGCTGAGAGAGGAAGCGCTGTACTTTACGTGCGCGTGATACGGTCATTTTATCTTCTTCACTAAGCTCATCCATACCAAGGATCGCAATGATATCCTGAAGCTCTTTATAGCGTTGTAATATTAACTTTACGCGGTTTGCGCAATCATAATGTACATCACCCACAATAAGTGGAGTAAGGATACGAGATGTAGACTCAAGTGGGTTTACCGCAGGATAGATACCAAGATCCGCGATCTTACGGTCAAGAACGGTTGTAGCATCAAGGTGCGCAAACGTTGTAGCCGGTGCCGGATCGGTAAGGTCATCGGCAGGTACATAAACTGCCTGTACGGAGGTGATAGAACCATTTTTGGTAGAAGTGATACGCTCTTGCATCAGACCCATTTCTGTAGCAAGTGTTGGTTGATATCCTACTGCTGATGGCATACGGCCAAGAAGTGCGGACACCTCAGAACCATCTTGTGTGAAACGGAAGATATTGTCTACGAAGAACAGGATGTCTTTTCCTTTACCGGTACCATCACCATCACGGAAATATTCTGCAACTGTAAGACCTGATAACGCCACACGAGCACGTGCTCCGGGTGGCTCGTTCATTTGCCCGAATACGAAAGTTGCTTTACTGTCTTTCAGTTCATTCATATCCACAGTGCTGAGATCCCAGCCACCTGCTTCCATGCTGTGTTTAAATTTGTCGCCGTACTTTACAATGCCTGCTTCGATCATCTCACGCATTAGGTCATTACCTTCACGGGTACGCTCGCCCACGCCTGCAAATACCGAAAGACCGGCATAAGCTTTCGCGATGTTGTTGATCAGTTCCTGGATCAATACGGTCTTTCCTACACCCGCACCACCAAACAAACCGATCTTACCACCTTTTGCGTAAGGCTCAATAAGGTCAATAACTTTAATACCCGTATATAGTATTTCAGATGAAGTACTCAGATTCTCAAACTTTGGCGGCTTATTGTGAATAGGGCGGCCATTTGTTTTGTCTGTAGCAGGGAGCCCGTCTATAGCATCACCGGTTACATTAAACAAGCGGCCATTTATTTGCTCGCCTATAGGCATTGCAATAGCCTTGCCAGTGTCTCTTACTTCTGTGCCACGCACAAGGCCTTCCGTGCCATCCATTGCCACGGCACGTACACTATCCTCACCAAGGTGCTGTTGTACTTCCAGTACTAATGTATCACCGTTTTCGCGGGTAAGCTCCAGCGCGTTAAATATCTCCGGCAACTTGTTGTCACCACCAAAATAAACGTCTACAACAGGCCCGATAATTTGTTTGATTTTACCAACGTTTGGCATAAATATGAGTTATATAAATAAAGAAGTCTGTAAAATTTTGCGCAAAGGTAAGGGCTGGCGACCGAAATTCAAAAGTAAAAAAGATCAAAAGCAAAAATTAAGGCTATTTTCTTTCATATATGACCGGATTAAGGTAGGTTTTTCAAATTAAAAGCCTCCGTAATATGGAGGCTTTTAATTTGAAAAAGGCCATTTAATTATTGTTTAAACCATTTGAATACTGTTGAAGTATAGGCGTTACTCAGTTTTATGATGTATAATCCGTTTGTTATAGTAAGGCTGTTTATTTCTTTAGTATAGCTTCCCGGATCCCATGTTTCATCAAGTATTTTCCTGCCTGTAGCATCATAGATTGTTATTGCCAGGGCATCATTTAATGGCTTTGACGAGTTGATGCTTACACTGCTGTTATTTGGTTGCGCGATCCAATAATGGCTGTATGAGTTGTTTATGTTAGCGACATGCAAAGTAGTGGCTGTTAATGAATCAAAACCCGGGCAACCGGCGGAATCTACCACTATGCCATATGTGCTGGTAGCAGTAATAGTATAAGTATTGGTATTAGCTCCCACAATGGGAGATAGCCCATTATACCATTGGTAGCTGGTATAAGCAGGAAGTACGGAAAGCACATTTCCTGATTGGGTGATAGTAGGGTGCGGAGTAGGATTGACGGTGATCGGCTTTGAAAAAGAATCTACTGCGGTGCCATTGTAAGCATATAAGGTAACCGTATAAGTGCCTGCTGCCGGGAAGCAAATACTCGTAGGAGTGGTGCTGGGGCTGCCAACCGTGGCGCCTGGCGCTGTCCAGTTAATGCTGGTGATCGTGCCTGTACTGGTGCTTGTAAAGGTGATGCAACTATCCTGGCATGTTGTTGTTTCAGGGGCTGTGAATGAAGCTACAGGAGCTGTAACGACAGATGTTGTGCCATAAAGACTAATGTCGTCAATGCCAAATTCGGGGTCATGGGCGCCAGTATTGGCATCCGTAAATGTAAATGCAAATTCCAGGGATGCCTGGTTGTCGAAAGCTGCTAGATGTAAAGAGTCGAGCGACCACGTAGTGGTACTATAAAAATTGGTGCCTGTTATCTGTGTCCAGGTAGTACCGCCGTCAGTGCTATAATAGACATTGCCCTCATCTCCTGTGGCATCGCCTTTGCATAACCACCAGAACGAAAAATAGACATTCGTAAATCCGATTGTAGACTGAGGAGTAGTCATTTGTGCAATGTAAACTTCCCCGGAACCATTTGCAAGATAATTATCATTGAGGCCAAAGGTACCTGACCATGTAGTACCGCAATTCATGTGAAGGTAGTAACTGGTAGGTTCGCCAATTATTCCGGCAGTTTCATGAGGTGTTGCCGTTACGCCTGTATATACATTGTTTACGAGCCACTCATTGCCGGTAGGTACATTGTTAGTTCCCGCGACTCCTGCGATAGAGACTGTGGAATTGAGGGTCCATTCAGGATATGTACTTTCAAAATTCTGGGAATAGATCATGGTTTGCGCATGTGTAACGCCTATGCAAACAAAAAGGGATAAGCAAAAAATAATCAGTGACTTCATATGCTTTTGGTTTTTATAAAAATACTAAATATTTTTATATAAACCAGCGCATTGTATGATTTTTTTATTGTTTCATCCCATTAAATATAAGCCGATCGAGTTCTTTCGGGGTAATAATACTGGCGCGGTATAGGTGAGTATTTAAATACCATTGCTTGTTGCCCGGGTTGTATTTTTCAGGGGTGGCGCTCCATAGAATTTTTTTATCACGGCTCACAATAAATAATTTACTAAACTGGCTGTTCATGCAAACGAAAATGGAGCGATCAGGCAATTCTATAACATTTCCGCCGGTAGTAACACGAAACATTGTTCCCCGCCACAACTTAGAGTCAACTTTTTTCTTTACTTGTTCTGTTCGTTTTTCCCTTGCTTTCTTATATAGTTGGTTGAAATTAATGCCGTCAATGCTACATTCATATTCCCATATTTTTGTGAGGCTATCTTTACCATCAGGAGACTCCTTAAGTAAGATAACCGTTGGTTTTGCTAAGCTATCCTGGGAAGGGTTGTTGTTATAAAGGTATAAATAACCATTTTTTGATAGCCTTATCGCATGTTGATAAGAAAACAAACCATTGCCGGTAGGTGCTGAGTTCTTTTTGAAAGTTTCACCATAAGTATTTAAAATGGTACCCTCAGGGTATTTTATTTTAAGTATGCGGGAAAGGTTTCTAAAACTGATATAAATAACACTGTCTTTCTCATCAAAGAAAAAAGCATTTTCATGCACATCAATTATTTTCGCTTTTCCTTCCGGCCTGTAATAAACGACATCAGAGGTCATCATGTAATTTGAGGATTTCCACGACCAGACTACTTTACCTGTTTCATCATATTCAATAATGGTGCCGAAGGGTGTTTTTTTGATTGTAGGTGAAACGGCAGAGTCAGATTTGGCTTTATCATCCTCATCCATTATAAAATTGCTGTCTACAGGATTTATTTTGTGATCCCACAATACATGCTCTACTCCCAATGCCATATAATGACCGTTTGATAGCCTTGTGAGCTCATGGTGATAACGTTCAGAATCCTCTCCGCTTACTTCGCCATTATCCGGGCCTTTCCATAAAGTATCTCCATTGTAGTTTATTTCATAAGCATGTTGATTGACAATAAAAGTAAGTGTGCTTTGCGGAGATATTTTCAGATCGCGCACCATTGGAAACTCCTGCCCATTTTTTTCGTCATAAGGAAAATACCATACAGGATTTCCTTTCATGTCGTAAAGAACATTATTGCCATCTACAAAAACATAATCATCCTTATACTTAGTGGCGGGTTTTATTATTCTGAGGCGAAGGTTACTGTTGGTATCAATCAGGGATATATTCCCGGTACTGAAGTGATGCAAAATGCTTTTGGAAACGGTTGCATTTTTATAAGTGTAAACGACCCGCCATGTGTATTTGCTGCCAAAAGAGGGAACTTCGGCTATTACTCTTTTTGTTTTACTGTAAACAGACGAAATGATTTTTTTTTCAAAGACATTATCCTTATCCCAATCACCTGCAGCTATCTCAATTTTATATTTGATAACCGTTCCGGGTGCCGCGTATGAAAATCCAATTCGCCTGTAATTAAGCTCGCTACCTTCTTTGGGTAGTATTTGGGCTACAAGCAATTGGGAAATTGTAATAAAAAATACAAATAACATTACTGAAATCCTATGCATAAGGGACGTGTATTCTGGTGACAAATATAGAGTAATAGACTTGAAAATAGATTGAGTGCCGGTTTTATGATTATGAAAAAAGCTCCTGTTAACAGGAGCTTTTTATAAAAAAGAAATACTTGTTATTGTTTTGTCCACTTAAGCGCTTCGGAGGTGCCTCGGTTGTTGAGTTTGATTATGTAAGACCCCGGTGGTACAGAGATATCGTTAATTTGTTTTGTATCTGTGCCGGCCGGCCATTGATCATCAAGTATTTGCTTGCCGGCAGCGTCAAAAATATTGACGGTAAGTTCTTCATTTAATTGCAGTGATGTGTGCAGTGTTATTGAATTATTGCTTGATGAGGTGAGCCAGAATTTATTTTCTTTAGTATTTACAGACTTTATGCCTGTTGCTATCGCCGATATTGTATCATAACCCCAACAGCCACCTGAATCAACAGCTACACCATAAATGCCGGAAGTAGTGATTGTGTAAGTACTACTTGTGGCGCCTGTTATTATAACCGGTGGGATCCCATTACTCCATATGTACACGCTATAACCACTGCCTGCAGAGAGAATGTCGCTACCGGTATTTATAATAATTGGTTGTGGTAACGGATTTATTGTTATTGTTTGTGTTGCAGAATCTTCACCGCCGGGGCCAAATACGTATATATTCATTGCAAATGAACCTGAAGAAGGGAAATTGCACAATGTAAGTATACTATCGTGAGGTGTAGTGATAGTTACTCCCGGCATAGACCAGCGGATACTATCTACAACTCCTGTGCTGGTGTTTGTAAATGTGACACAACTATCAATACATGCAGGTACAGCACTTGTGAAAAATGATGCAACAGGAGGCGGAGGCGGAGGCGGAATAGCAGTGCTTAAAGAGATACTGTCAATAGCATATGAAGGGTCAGTGCCAACGCCATCATCATTATTTACCCAAAGAAAGCCAATCTTTACATTAGCGTTATTATTGGCGCTGGCAGGAAGGGTGATCGTATCTACGGCCCATTGGCCTTGTGAGCTTACGCAAACACTGGTTTTAGCTGTGTTTGTAAGGAGGGCCCATGTAGTTCCCCCATCAGCCGAATACCAAACGCTGCCATCATCGTTTGCTCCATCCCCGTTTTCGATATAATAAAATTGCATTAAGATATTTGATTTCCCGGTACAGTTGATAACAGGAGACTGAGCCATTCTGTTAGTTGTAACACATACTCCGGAAATAGAAGTAATAGAAGTAAAAGTAGATGTAGAACTGCCACAGGTACCGCCTGCATCATAAGATGCACCTATATCGCCGAATACGGCAGTATTACTGCCCACATGCAGTGTGGCGCCGGTAGCGGTGCTGGAAACTGCTGAGCACCCTGTACCGCAAACACCGGCAGTATGCCCGTTTTCTGCACAGGAAACATACCAGATATTTGGTGATGTAGCTTCCGGGGCAAAGGATGAGTTTGCATTTACTAAAAGTGACCATGTACCATTTGGCCCGGTGTAACTATCGACCGTTAATCCGGTTGTGCTACCACTTTCAAAATTTTCAACCCAAAATATCTGGGCCGAACTATTGATTGTGGAGAGCAATAAAAAAGATAAAGAAAGAGTAAGGAGTCTTTTCATGAGGTATTTATTTTTTTTAAAAGTACTGAAAAAAAGTACAAAAAACAAATTTTCATAATAAGCTATGCTGCATTTTATTTAGAAAGGGCTACTTTCTGCCCCTTTTTTCACCCCGATAAAATAGCAAATCACGCTTTTTGCGGGAAACATACTCTTGTAACCTCTGATACATTTGACGCATCAAATGTTCTGTACAATTTATTGTTTAACCACTAAAAAGAAAAAATCATGAAAAGGATTTTAATCATCAGCGCATTGCTTGTATTTGCCGGCATCACAAATGCACAAATTCCCGGAGCTAATGAAAACTCCCCGGAAAGTAATAATAACAATGACCACAAATTTGCAAACAAACAGAGTAATGATTTTGCGAATACAGAAATTTCATTACGGGAAGGCGAGGTGATATTTTCGGGCTTGCCTGATCAGCCCAAGGCTATTATGGCTGTAATCACTAACAGTGAAGGAGAATTTATAAAGCAAATGAAGATAAGTGCGCAGAGTAATATAATGAATGTGCGCGACTTGCGTGAGGGTTCGCTTTACTTCATAACAATCATCTACCGGAATAAGAGTAAAAAGGCCTTTACCTTAAACAAGTAATTCCGGAGCTAATTATAAATTAAATATACTAGCCAGGAATTTTGGAATCTATTTCACTTAGCGGGAATGTTTCCTTTACACGTATACCTCTTTCTGTTTGTTGCAATGTGCAGCATTCATTTTTAGGATCATGCTCAAAGAAAAGTACCCAGTTGTTTGCTGCGGCTTCATTAAGCAGTTTATGTTTTTCGCTTAGTGTATCGAGGGGGCGCATATCATATGCCATTACCCATGGTAAAGACACATGGGCGCTGCTGGGTATGAGGTCTGCACAGAAGAGTACGGTTGTATTGTTATATTTTATTTGGGGCAGCATCATTGCATCTGTATGTCCGTTTACATAGCGTATACGAATATCCTGCATCCACTCTTCGCCTTCCGGGGTATCGAGGAAATGGAGTTGTTTGCTTTCTTCAATAGGTAATATGTTCTCTTTGAGGAATGACGCTTTTTCGCGTTCATTCGGGCTTAATGCAGATTTCCAGTGTATATGGTTGCTCCAGTATACCGCATTTTTGAATGTTGGTACCAACTTACCATCTTCACGTTTTATTGAGCCCCCGCAATGGTCGAAGTGTAAGTGGGTAAGAAATACATCTGTAATATCGTCCGTAGTAAAGCCATGTTTTGCGAGACCCTTTTCTATGCTGTCGTCACCATGCGGATAGTAGTGACTGAAAAATTTCTCGTCTTGCTTATTACCCATGCCATTATCTACCAGGATTTTATAGTTTCCATGCTCTATGAGCAGGCAGCGCATAGCCCAGCTACACATGTTATTGTCGTCAGCAGGGTTGGCATTGTTCCACATTGTTTTAGGTACTACGCCAAACATGGCACCACCATCAAGTTTAAAATATCCTGCGTTTATTGTGTATAATTTCATACTGCTAAATTCAGAAGTAAAAATTCAAGAAGCTAAATACGTACCTTTTGTTTTCTCATTGCAATATACAAAATCAGTGCCCCGATGGCAAAAAAAGAAATAAGCGCAATAATAGCGCTGCGCATATCCATGACATTATCAATATACCCAAAAGATATCATGCCGATCACAATGGCTATTTTTTCAGTAACATCATAAAAGCTGAAGAAGGATGCTGTATCATGTGTAGGCGGCATCAATTTTGAATATGTGGAACGGCTGAGCGATTGTATCCCACCCATTATCAATCCTACTACTCCGGCCACAATGTAGAATTGAGTAGCGGTATAGGTAAAATATGCTGCTATACAAGCACCAACCCATATAAATACAACAAATAACAGTACCTGTAAATTGCCAAAAATGTCTGATAATTTTGCCATTAAGTAAGCGCCGGCAATAGCTACCAGCTGTATAACCAATATAACGGCTATCAACTGGCTCGTTTCTAATTTCAGTTCTTTTTTCCCAAATTGGGTAGCTACCAGCATCACCGTTTGTACGCCCATGCTATAAAAGAAAAATGCTCCTAAGTAAGTTTTTAATACCGGTAGCCGTTGTATCTGGCCCCAAACTTTTTTTAACTCATAAAACCCATTTGCAAACAAACTATGCCCCGGCTTCTCTGCCAGCGGCTTTCCTTTTGGCAATTTGAAAAAAGTGATCTGTGCAAATCCGGCCCACCATAGCCCCACAAGCAGAAATGATAATCTTGGAGGGAATGTACTGTCTTTTATACCAAACCATTCGGGTCTAAGAACAAATACAAAACAAATTAGTTGTAATAATACGCTCCCGATATACCCATAAGCGAAGCCCTGTGCACTTACCCTGTCCCGATCTTCTTCTTGGGCAATTTCGGGAAGGTATGCATTATAAAATACCAGGCTGCCGCAATAACCAAGTGCAGCCAGTGAGGAGCAGATAATGCCTAATTCGAGCGTGTTATCATTGAAAAAATATAGCAGGCAGCATGCCACGGCACCTAAATAGCAAAAGAGTTGCATGAATCTCTTTTTATTGCCCTTATAGTCTGCAATGGAAGATAGAATGGGGGATACAAGTGCGATAATCAGGTATGCTGTGCCAATAGAATAGTCATATAAAGAACTGTTCTTGAATTTAAAACCAAAAAACGTTACTTGGTCATTGATCGTTTTTCCGTCTTTTGTAATAGTGGTGATCGCAAAGTAATAGGCCGGGAATATAGTAGAAGTAATAACGAGATTATAAGCTGAGTTGGCCCAGTCATACATAGACCAGGCGCGGTGTACAGATTTTGAAGAAGTAATAGTAGGGGTATTGCTGGTAACGGTATCCATAGGACAAATATAACTTCTTTATGGATTTGGGTTTGATATAGGTTTATATTTGCATTATGGAATATAAAGACATACCCAAGGGGGCTGTACTGCAATGGATAAAGGAAACATTTGAAGGTAAGGAAGTGAAAAATTCGAGGTCTGAAGCAGGTAACTGGTTGAGGCTCACATTGGAGAAGATTGAAAAAGGAAGTGCTGTAATAGCGCTGGAAGTACGTAAAGAAATGACCAACCCTTATGGTAATATACACGGCGGTATGATGAGCCTTGTCATCGATGAGGCTATAGGCTGGGCTGTAGTAAGTCTTGATGCAGAGCATCATTATACATCCTTAACCCTGAATGTTGACTTCCTTTATGCCATTAAAGAAGGCCAAAGGTTGCGCGCAGAATCGAAGGTATTACGTGTTGGTAAGAAGATCGTGAATGTAGAATGCCATGTATATGATATGAATGGTAGAATACTTGCAAGGGCCAATAGCAACCTTATTGTAACGAATATGGAGTTTAATTAAGCAAATAATTATACTTTTGCTTACTTAAATTATGAAAGTAACCGAACGCTTAGCTGAGGCTAAAGACACTATTGTATCTTTTGAGATATTGCCACCTACCAAGGGCAAAAGTATTGAGTCTATATACGGACACCTTGATCAGTTAATGGAATTCAACCCTGCATTTATCAATGTCACCTATCACCGTGCAGAGCAGATATTAAAAACGCGCAAGGATGGCCGCCTGGAATGGGTAGAGATTCGCAAGCGCCCCGGCACCGTAGGTATATGTGCCGCGCTTATGAATAAATATAAGATAGAAGCAATACCACATCTTATATGCGGCGGCTTTAGTAAAGAGGAAACAGAGAACGCACTTATAGACCTCGACTTCCTGGGTATAAAAAATGTATTGGCTTTGAGAGGTGATGCTGCCGTTGGTGAAAAATTCTTTACACCAAACCCGCACGGGCATCGTTATGCCGAAGACCTGGTGAGGCAAATAGTTGACCTTAATCATGGCCGCTATATGGAAGAAGAGATCATTGAAGGTGCTAAAACAGATTTTTGCATAGGTGTAGCAGGATATCCCGAAAAACATTTTGAAGCCCCCAATGTGGAAACAGATATTTATTATCTGAAACGCAAAATAGATCTTGGTGGTGATTATGTAACTACACAATTATTTTATAATAACGAGCATTACTACAACTTCATTAAAAAATGCCGGGAACATGATATTACAGTGCCTATCATTCCTGGATTAAAGCCACTTACCAATAAGAAACAACTTACCATGATACCCCGTGTTTTTAACGTGGAAGTACCTGTGGAACTCTACACTGAAATGATGAAGGCCAAAACAGATGCCGATTGCGAAAAGGTAGGCACAGAATGGCTACTGCATCAATGCCGTGACCTGCTGAAAAACAATGCTAAGGTTTTACATTTCTACACACTCGGGAAACCAAGTGTTGTTTATAATGTATTAAAGCAGCTGTTTTAATTTATTCAACTCCAATATTAAGCAACACCTGGTTTCGCATGTCCATCATGACTTGCCTGATGGTGTGGGGTATGCTTTGTATGATTTAATAGCCTCATTGTTTTCTTTTTGGCTTTTTCCGTATCATTTTCACTGCCTTTACTTCTTGTTTTTACAAGGTATTGATATAGTTTCAATGCAGGGTAAGCCAATGCGCCTACAACAATAGCCGCAATTCCAATATTTTTCAGTTGCTTATTCATGATCTATGATTTTATTGATTGATAATGAGTAAAATCATGCCATTGGTATGTAGGCGGATACAGAAAAAATGCCAGGCACATTGGTGTACCTGGCATTGCATATCATTATATGTTTAAATGAACTAAGCTATCGAAACTGATTTATCAAGGTATACATCCTGTATCGTATTCAGGAGTTCTATTCCCTGGTTCATTGGTTTCTGGAATGCTTTACGGCCGCTAATGAGTCCCATACCGCCGGCGCGTTTGTTCACCACTGCTGTCATTACTGCTTCTGCAAGATCAGTAGCGCCTTTTGATTCGCCGCCGGAGTTGATCAGACCTACACGGCCCATGTAACAATTAGCTACCTGGTAACGGCAAAGGTCAATTGGGTGGTCTGTGGTCAGTTTTTCATAAACCAGCTTGCTGGTCTTGCCAAAGTTTATGGCATTATAACCACCATTGTTGGTTGGTAATTTTTGCTTAATGATATCCGCCTGTATTGTTACGCCAAGATGGTTTGCCTGGCCTGTAAGATCTGCAGCAGTAGAGTAGTCTATGCCATCTTTCTTAAAGCCATTGTTGCGCAGGTAGCACCATAATACGGTAGCCATACCCAACTCATGAGCATATTCAAATGCTTTTGCTACTTCCACTATCTGGCGTCCACTCTCTTCAGAGCCAAAATAGATAGTAGCGCCTACTGCAACTGCGCCCATATTCCATGCATCCTTTATCGTGCCAAACATGATCTGGTCGAACTTATTAGGATAAGTAAGGAACTCATTATGATTTACCTTAACGATGAATGGTATTTTGTGTGCGTATTTACGGGCCACTGAGCCAAGAACGCCATAAGTAGACGCAACCGCATTACAACCGCCTTCCATAGCCAGCTTCACAATATTCTCAGGATCAAAATAAATAGGATTTGGCGCAAAAGATGCGCCGGCACTATGCTCTATACCCTGGTCTACAGGAAGGATAGATACATAACCCGAACCTGAAAGACGGCCATGGTTCATTAATGTGTTAATACTGCGTAAGGTCTGCACATTACGGTTTGATTGTGTCCATACATCATCAAGATGCGTAGGAGAGGGGATATGGATAGAAGATTTGTCTATTGTCTTGCAGGAATGTTCCAAATAGTACCCGGCTTTATCGCCCAGTAATTCATGAATTTTGTTTGATGACATATAGTTTTTATTTTTTAATTTGGGTGCAAAGGTATTTTAAAATGTTTATAGATAAAAGGATATGATAAAAATCATGGCTGAAAATCATGGAATACTATGGATTTACCTGGAAAACCTTTAATCCGTCAATACTTCCCTTTGTGATCTCAGAAAATGGCTTTCCCTGCTCGTCGACCAACTTTGTAGTATCAATAGAAAAGAAATATTTAACATGGTAACGGCGCATTTCGCGTAGCACATCTCCCTCTTTTATAGTTTGTTTTGGAATGCTATAAAATTGATTCCCTGAAAAATAGGCAAGCCGTTCCATGCGCTGGGTTTCAAGGTGTGGTTTCACTGTGGCAGTAAACGAACCGCGGATATTAAGGCGTTTTAATTGTGTTGCAATGTCCGCTTCTTTATTGCCTTCATTATACATCACTACCATGCCATATGCCGGGTATATGAGAAAACTGAATGCAAAAATTACCGGAAGAAAATGCATACCCTTTTTTCCACCCCTGCCACTAAGATATTCGTGCAAAAACATGCTGCCGGCAACCATACCCAATGGCAACAGGTACCATATATATCTTGATTCAAAATTAATGAGCAGGTAGCCAACCGGGAAAAGGAACGACGTAAGAGCAATGATAAATGCGGGATCCGGTGACCTGGTTTTTCTGTTGGATACAAACCGAGTAAACAGAAACAGTATAAACGGAAAGAAAACAGACAGTTGTAAAATGCTCATAAGAAATTTATAGAGATTATAGCAAATGCGGATGAGTTGCATACCGAATAGATACCATGAACTCCAAAAATGGGGTGTAGCACCATTGGCATAAAAAGGGTCTTCCCAATAACAGGGACTGTCTGGATACGCAGGTGGTAGTAGCAAATCGATACCATGCGCCCAATATGGATGCCCAACAAGGTACCATGACAAGTTGAGGGAGCCTGTTGTGGCCGTGGTCCAAAATCCATACTTATGGTGGAGTATGCATATCCACCACGAGCTGCATATTATCATTACAACTATTGCGGTCGCAGCAATTTTCAGCCACTGTTTTTTATCAATAAAGTAACAACAGGTAAGGGTGTTAAGAATGAAGAAAGGAAACGAATAAGCCTTGGCAAAATATCCAAGTGCCCCTATAATGCCGGTACATATCCATAATCCCGGCGATGCAGAAAAGCGCGTCGACAACATGATTCGCAGCGCGCACAGGAGGAAAAAGCATTCCCATAGATCATCAAATGATTGGGCAAAAACAGCAAAGCACAGAAAGAATGCGAGGGTTATGTTCAGTAACCACTGCAGTTTTGGGATGATACCAAATTTCAGGAACAAGCTTTGGGAAACATATAAAAACCCCGTTGCCGCAAGGGCATTGATCACTATTGATGCCGGTATTACCTGCATACCTGTTTTTGTGAGCAAAGCAGTTAGCCAGCAACTCCATGGGCTCCAGTATCCGTTAATGGCTGCGTGGATGTCGCCGGTTGCGTATCGTTTTGAAATAGTAAGATAGGATGTGCTATCCGGGTCTATAAAGTATTGGTAGTGGGGGTAAATTACATACAATACAATGCCCATCAGCAATGCTGATACAAAAAACGGTGTGTATTTTTGTATGATTTGCATCTATTTTGTAGCCCGCTTTTGTAATCTACTCATATAGCCCATTGCCGCAATGCCTATAGCGATCAGTGATTCCGGCAGAAAATACCGTGTATTTGCAATTGGGCCGGCTGCTATCGCAAAATAAAGTAAAAGTATCCCTATAAAAATGCGTATCGGCCAACTGATTTTTCTATCAAAGAAAAACAAGAGCATACCTATTAGCCGCAGACAATTAAATATAAACACCAATGTTACGAACAACAGGGATGGGTTGTTATGTATGTATTCATTCAAGCCGGCCCATCTCTTATTTTTCCACATTGCATAAAAGCCACTTTGGGCCTGTTTGTTGTAAAGCCCGCCATAGGTGAGCTTGCCGGTAAATAAGTCCATTTCGCCTTTCCCGGGCTCAATAAAAATGCGGGCACTGTTTTTTAAATGAAAGATCATGTAAGGGAAGAAATTTTGTTCCAGTAATTCAACCCCACGTTTATTAGCAAGATCATAACGGTCTTTAAATTCGGTATGCCCGGCAATATTCTTTCGTTCGTTATGCAGGAATTTTGTTGCACTGTCTATTCCTTCCTTTTGACTGAAATAGGCATAGTAATAATAGACGGCATTGACAGATTGGTTGCTTGAAAAATGAAACTTTCCGGTACGGCTATAGTTTATAGAATTGCAGATCAATACTGCGCATATCGGCATTATGGCTACAGCTATAGTGCGTTGTAGTAATACTTTATTATAAATGCCGGTAGCTGTTAAGATCAAAATGTGAATGATGACAAATGGATAAAGCACTGGTTTTACAAATATGCCTGCAATTAGTGCAAGACTCATATAAGCTGAATATTTCAGTTGCTTTTTTTGTAAGAGCAGTACAAAATTCCCAAGGTATAGTAATGTGAATGTTTGTAATAAAATATCCGGAGCTATTGTGTTGGCATTAATAAATTGAGCCGGGTAGGCAATGACAAACAATAATAACAGCCAGTCGTATTTTGCATGGTAGCCTATTTGTAAAAAGACTTTTCTAGCATAATAGATATTGAAAACAGAAAGGACATTTTGAAATACAATAACGATCCAGTTGTTGATCGTAAACATATAAATGGCCAGCAAAAAAAGCGGGTAACCCGGCAGCCGCTCGGTCATGTATTCAGGGAAAATGGGCATCGTCGGGTTGCCACAATAAAAGAAGAAATATTTTTTGATATTCAGCGCCTCGTATATGTACTCAAAAGAGTCGCCCATGTATATGCGTTTGTACATACACGCCAGCATAAAAAACACAACATGCACCAGCGCTATTATACCGATGAATAGTTTATCTCTTTTATTTAAGTTTAATACCATTACTACTATTTGTTATCAATATCATTTGCCACTTCTAAATTACCAATTCCTGCTTTCAGCATTCGCCAGTTATCGTGCATGTCTTTTCTTATTTCTACATTTTCGTACCCGGCTTTTTCAAATAACATTTTACACTCCTCCGCATGATTTGCATCCAATTCGCAATATATATAGCCGTTACTTCTCATGTGCTGCTTGCCGAATTGGGCAATAGCCTTATAAAACACCAGTGGGTCATTATCCGGCACAAACAAAGCAATTTCCGGTTCGTAGTCTTTTACATTCCTGTGCATTTGCGGCTTATCCTTTTTGGGTATATATGGCGGGTTAGATACAATTATATCATAACGGCCCAGTTGTTTATTTCGTTTTTCTTCGTTCAGGAAATCCAGCGTTTTAACGGTAATGTTGTCGGCACCCTTTTTTTTCTCGTCCGGGGTTAGTACCCATTCAATATTTGTTTTCAGCACCTCAATGGCTTCTTTGCTTATGTCGGCGCAGGTTACAATAGCACCTTGCAACAACCTCGCCAATGATAGGCCTATACATCCGCTACCGGCCCCTATATCCAATACCCTTGATTTTTCACTTTCCTTATGGTCATTTACTATCCATTGCACCAGCTCCTCGGTTTCCGGGCGTGGTATCAATACGCCTTCATTTACAAGAAACTCCCGCCCCATGAACCAGGCGCTATTGATAATATATTGTACCGGCTTTCCTTTTACCAGTTCTTTCGATTTCTCATCATATTGTAGTTGCTGCCTTTCGGTAAATAGGGTATCTTTTTTTAGCAACCGGTCCGACTTGTTGAGCCCGGTTAAATGCTCAAGAAAAATATGCGCAATTGCCGCGCTTTCATTCGCATCATATACTGGTTGTAATTTCTCTTTTAGCTGGTAAAACGCCTGATTGTAATTGAGCATGGGAGTAAAGATATGACCTAAAACCACAAACCTATAAAAGGTGCCTCTCCTTTATTTATTCGTCAGTATGATAT
>CAIRZD010000460.1 GCA_903882965.1 uncultured Bacteroidota bacterium | reverse complement strand
CGGCTATTATACCAGGGATACAACAATGAGGTAAATATTTTTATAAGCAATTAAATTCTTACTTGCCTTTCTTAGCAGGAGCAGAAGATTGCTGTGTGGCAGCGTTATTATTCTTGCTCACACCCTCAGGCTTCTGGAAAAACATCACAGATATGATACAAAGGCCGCCAATAATACTGATCAGCGTCCAGGTGCCTTTCTCCATCACATCTCCGGATTGCTTTACCCCCATAACCTGTGAGCTAATGCTTCCAAAACTGCCGGTAAGGCCACCGCCCTTCGGATTCTGTATAAGTATAAAAAACGCCAAAGCTGCACATGCCAGCACTATGAGTATTGTAATTATAGATATCATGATTGTTTATCCTTTAGAACTTCTTCTATTTTGCGGGCAAAGTAAGCATTTTTTTGAGGATTTCGCAAACTTAGTTTTCGATACATCTCAATTGCCTTGTCATATTTTCCCTGTTTTATATATATATCAGCCAACGATTCACTTGCCAGGCCGTCTTCTTTTGTTATAGAATTAACAGCCATTTCAAACACATTTTCCGGTATTTCTTCATTCTCTTCTTCTATTGCAGCGGCCAGTTTTTCCTTTTGCCACATAGTTTTCAGTGCTTTCTGGTCTTTTTTCTCTTCCTCTTGTTTACGCGCAGTATTCTTAAAATGCAGCAGCCATTCAGAGAAACTCATCACTACCATTAATGATTTGTCTTCATCATCGACATCTACACTCTCTATGAGATCATTTATTTCAGCAGGTAACTCATCGGGTATTTTTTCTCCCTGCTGCAGAAAATAGTCTTGTGTATAAATAGGAAATATGAGCGGGTTTTGCTCTTCAGTGTCGTTTACAACTTCTTCCGCTTCTACTATATCAGCCTCATTATTGACTATAATTTTCGCTTCCTCTATATGCACTGCAGGAGTTACATAAATTTCACTTGCTGCATTCTCCTGCTCCTTTTGCGACTCAAAAACCGGTTGTGGCACTATAGCTATAGGCGCTATATGTATGCTCTCTACTACCCTTTCGGTTATATTATTTTCAGTTTTTTCCAGTCCCTCCTCCCTTATCAATTGCAAAAAGGCTTCACTTACTGCCACTACCGGCTCAGGTTCTGCCTCTATATTCACCGGTTCTTCTACAATTTCATTTTCTACCTCTTCGTCATTTTCAATTTGTTGAACAGGGGGCTCATATTGCTCTTCAGCAACCGGATCAGGTATGGATAACACTTCCGGCTCAGCAATAATTTGCTGGAAATCCTGTGTATCAGGTTGGCTTTCTACAACTGGTGATGTCTCAGGTAGTTCGCCACGTATAAGCTGAAAAAAATCTTCGCTGCCAGTGCCTGTAATTTGCTCCTGGTACACATGCACCTGTTCTTTGTTGCCTGACTCCAAAAAATCACAAAACAATATCCAGTTGCCTAAATAAGGGTGCAGTGAGCTAAGCATTTGTGGTGAGAATGCTGCTGTTTTATTATTTTCCACCGCTTCCAAATAGCGTATCGGTACAAAGTATGGAAACGTTTGCCTGAATACCTTTATACTACTTTGGTCGCCATCGGTAATTGTACCGGGGCTTTCCAGCAAAGAAGATAAATATTTTATGGAAGATTCATTTGTCATTTTCTGAAACTGGCTACCAATTTACAAAAGCTTTATTAAAAATATCATCCGCAAGCTGAGTTCCTATATCCGTTATTAACGCTGCCTTTACATTATCTAATATCTGAGATGCGTCAAAGTCTGAAAAACGGGTAAAAGTTTGCGAAAAACTGGCTTTATCATTCAACCGGTTCTTAAAGGTAATTTGCACGCTAATGGTAAGGCGGTTTTTTGAGGCTACCTGAACACCTGTTGCACCGGTTACAGTGACCTCATAACTGGTAATAGCACCCGTCATATCGTAATCAGCATCGTCTTTGTTTACCGGCGAAAGGCCCGTTTGGGATAGTATCCGGCTCCTAAGCATATCAGTAAGGGAAGAAGATAGACTTGGCTCCACATTACGGGCTTTATTGTCAAGCTGGTGTATGTTTAAGTTCTTACCTTCAATAGTGGCCCCCGAAAAGCTATATACCCCACAGCCGGTAAAGATAAACAGCAATGGTAGTAACAATAAATATATGCGTTTTACGGGCATGGGATTGTAAAAATAGGCAAAAAATACTTAGTTAACCGTAAGTTATAAGAGGTTGGCCCCAGTAAAAATTCTTCCGGTCATTACAAAAAGGATAAATTTGTATTTTAGGACCTTAAAAGCAAAAAATTGAATTTCAAAGCTTTCTTATTAGTAGGTGCCGGAGGAGCTGCAGGCAGCATGGCGCGGTATGGTGTGAGCTTTATCATCAGTAAATTCACTCAAAACCCTTTTCCGTTTGGCACATTTGCTATTAATATTATCGGCTCCCTGCTTATAGGTATATTGTTTGGCTTGCTGGCACGTCATCAATGGCTACAGGTAGGTGGATATTTATTACTTGCCTCCGGTTTTTGTGGCGGGTTTACTACATTTTCCACATTTGCGCTGGAGAATGTTACACTTATGCAGAAAGGCCAGTCGACATTGGCTATATTATATATTGGCCTAAGTGTTATCGTTGGGTTATTGCTATGCAGAGTTGGCATCTGGCTGACGGGGGCGTAACTACTTTTCTTACTTTTTGATTTATAATGACTAGTTCGGTAATTTTGCAGCCCAAACTGTAAATGATATTTTACCATGATAGATATTAAGGTTCCCACCGTAGGTGAATCAATAAGTGAAGTAACCCTTGTAAAGTGGCTGAAGAAAGAAGGTGATTATGTAAACAGGGATGAGGTGCTGTGCGAACTGGAATCAGAAAAGGCAACCTTTGAGCTTAATGCTGAACAGGCAGGAACGCTACATATAGTAGCCCAGGAAGGTGCTACCCTTAATATAGGAGACCTTGCCTGCTCAATAGATGAAACTGCCGCAAAGCCTGCAAACGCTGATAAGCCGGCTGCAACAAAGGCAGAAGAACCTAAAAAAGATAAAACAACTGCTGCACCTGTTAAAGAAGAGCAGAAAACTGATGTAAAGGCTACACCGGTTGCACAGGCTATAATGACTGATAAGCAGGTGAAACCTGCAGAGGTAAAGGGTAGCGGCTCAAAAGGCCGTATCATGAAACACGATGTGCTGGAGGCTATAGCGCACCCCGGCCGTAAAGGCGGTGATGCTGCATTTACCCGCGAAGAGCGCAGGGATAAGATGAGCAACCTGCGTAAAACAGTAGCGCGCAGACTGGTAGAAGCAAAGAACAGTACGGCCATGCTTACCACTTTTAATGAAGTGGATATGACCCGTATTATGGAGATACGTAAGCAGTATAAAGATACTTTCAAAGAGTCGCATGGCGTGAACCTGGGCTTTATGTCGTTCTTTACAAAGGCTTGCTGTGTGGCATTGCAAGAGTGGCCTGCTGTGAACGCATATATAGATGGTGAATCACTGGTTTACCATGACTATTGCGATATATCCATTGCAGTATCTGCGCCCAAAGGGCTTGTAGTACCTGTGATACGCAATGCAGAAAGCATGAGTATGGCAGACATTGAGAAAAGAGTAGTGGAGCTGGCAGGCAAAGCACGTGACAATAAACTGAGCCCTGATGAAATGGCCGGTGGTACGTTTACCATCACCAACGGCGGTGTTTTCGGGTCATTGATGTCGACACCTATTATCAATATACCGCAATCTGCTATACTGGGTATGCACAAGATACAGGACAGGCCTATGGCTATAAATGGGAAAGTAGAGATACGCCCCATGATGTACATGGCTGTGAGCTATGACCACCGCATTATTGATGGCCGTGAATCAGTAGGGTTCCTGGTAAGAGTAAAAGAATTACTTGAAAATCCTGAGTTGCTTCTTTTCGGTCAGGATCCTGTTAAGACACTTTTAGAGTTATAATCATGGAATACCCAAAGTTTCTGAGTTTGGGATCAAATGTGTAGTAGGCCACCAGGTATTCCCAAATGGATCTACTACTCCACCGCTCCTGCCATAAGGCTGATCTGACATTGGCATTATGGAAACAGCACCAGCAGCAATGGCTTTGTTGTAGGCCTCATCTGCATCCGGTACATAAATAAAAAAGCCCCCTGTACGAGGCTCAAAGGCAGCGGTACTATCTGCTAGCATGATGACACTATCCCCTACTGTTATCTCCGCGTGCATGATCACATCTTCTGACCGCATGTGTTTCATCTTTTCTTTCGCGTCAAAGACATCTTGCATAAATTTTATAAAACCAGCAGCGCCCCTTACTATTAAGTAAGGCATTACCTGCTGGTAACCTTCGGGAATATTTAGCTCTTTCATAAGATCAGTATATATACCAACGAAAATAATTAATTACGGTTTATAGTTAGTGCCATTTCTTTTTGCCTTTCGGGTATGGTATATATGATGCCCGGTTCTGAAACCAAGAAATACTACAACTACCAACACTGCTAATAATGACCACATGCCCATATAGATGATTTTATGCTAACGCACATAATAACCGAGCCAACATAAAAGCCTGCATCATTTCTGATGCAGGCTTTTATAATAACGGATTTAAATACCTAGCCTAATTTCTTCTTCAAACCTTCATTCAGCGCATCCAGGAACTCTTCTGTGTAAAGATAATCCTTGCCATGGGTTACTTTATTACCATGAACACAAACTGCGAGGTCCTTGGTCATTTTGCCGCTTTGAACGGTTTCTACGCATACTTCTTCAAGCGCGTGTGAGAATTTTATCAGCTCCTGGTTATTATCCAGCTTGCCGCGGAATGCAAGGCCACGTGTCCATGCGAAGATGGAAGCAATCGGGTTAGTAGAAGTAGGATTACCTTTCTGGTATTCGCGGTAGTGACGGGTTACGGTGCCGTGTGCAGCTTCGGCTTCCATAGTGTTGCCATCAGGGGTGATGAGTACAGAAGTCATAAGACCTAATGAACCAAAGCCCTGGGCTACGGTATCGCTTTGCACATCGCCATCGTAGTTCTTACATGCCCAAACAAAATTGCCATGCCATTTAAGTGCACTAGCCACCATGTCGTCAATAAGACGATGCTCATATTCTATACCGTTCTTATCAAATTCTGCTTTGAATTCTTTCTGGTAAATGTCTTCAAAAATATCTTTGAAACGGCCATCATATTTTTTCAGGATGGTGTTCTTTGTAGACAGGTAAAGTGGCCATTTCTTAGAAAGTGCCATATTGAAGCAGGCACGTGCAAAGCCCATGATAGACTCATCAGTATTATACATTGCAAGGGCCACACCATCGCCTTTGAAGTTATATACTTCATGCTCAATGGTTTTGCCATCTTCGCCTTCAAATTTTATAGTGAGTTTACCTTTTCCTTTTACCACAAAGTCTGTAGCCCTGTATTGGTCACCGAATGCGTGGCGGCCAATACATATTGGTGCGGTCCAGTTTGGTACGAGGCGGGGAATATTATTCATTACGATTGGCTCACGGAATACAGTGCCATCAAGGATATTGCGGATAGTGCCATTAGGGCTTTTCCACATTTGTTTCAGTTTGAACTCTTCTACGCGGGCTTCATCAGGTGTAATAGTTGCGCACTTGATACCTACTCCATACTGACGTATAGCGTTTGCTGAATCTATTGTAACCTGGTCGTTGGTTGCATCTCGATGCTCAATGCCTAGGTCGTAGTATTTAATATCAATATCCAGATAAGGGAGGATGAGTTTTTCTTTTATGTACTTCCAGATGATGCGGGTCATTTCATCGCCATCAAGTTCAACTACGGGATTAGCTACTTTAATTTTTGCCATGTGCTTTATAAGTTTATTTAGTATGTATTTTTAAAAACGGCTCAAATGTAGTAAGTTTTTTAAAACTTAATAATGATGTTTATCAGAAGATATGATAACAACAAAAGCGGAGATCAATCCAGTTTATCTACATAGATGAGGAGCTCTTTCCAGGTGAATTTTTTAGGGTCGAGGTTTAAATTATAGACCTGGTTTACGTAACCGGTAAGCCATTGTTTGGTCTCCTGAACTGAGGAAGAATTTATTGATGTTATTTCTGCATTGTAAGAAATGGTCAATGTTTTCAGATCTACATCTTCGGGTTTATAAATAAAGCCACGGCGGCCATCATAAATGTTGAGCTTACCTGTATGTATGACGCGCCAGAGTTTTTTGGTATTGCCTCTGAGCCTAACGAGGTTGAGTTGTTTATTATCTTCATTATAGACGGTAACACATTGCAACCCTGGGTCTTTCTCGTGGAAATGATAATCGTAATCTTTGCCGGAATCAGTAGTTTCCATTGAAATGGCTCTTCTGGCAACCGTTACAGCACCGGAGAGCGTGTCATTATAGAAGACCACAAACCCATCCATTGGTTCTTTAGTGATCTGATCGTCATTTGTGGGACTGGCATACATCGGTGAATTGACAGGGTAGTAATTAGGGCTATACATGTACCCAAAGCCAAACATAAAAGGACTATAGTAAGGATCATAAAACATAGGCGTAGCATAATAATAATTATACGCATACGGGTTGCCATAATAGCCGCCATAATATCCATTAGTGTTATTCTCAAAATATGCGGGGGTAGTATATGAAGTCGTGGTGTTATTTGCTCCTGAGCCTGTGCGAGGTGTTGCTGTTGCGGGGCCAGAGGCAAATTGATGCCCATGGTTTGCTGCAATTTTGGATGGAGAGGTAGACCGGGTAATTATAGCTTTCGGGCTTGTGTGGGCTGCGGATCTATGACCGGAAAAAGAGGAACCGCTACTCCTGGCATTACCTTGTTGACCACCCGGATGTGGTGCTGTGTGTGTATGACCACCCCCACTGTGGCCACCGCCATGGCCGCCACCGTGACCTTTGGCAAAAGAAGAACCGGCAAGTAGTAAACAAGGCAATGTGAAAAACAACAATATCTGCTTCATAATTTATATATAGTACGTAAGTGGTACTCTTCGAAAACTGAACAAAGTTCACATTTTATATTTTAATTGCCATTTATTTTTTTGAAATATTGGAGGAATGTGACCGATATAGTTCGTTTTAACTGCACGTGAGCAAAAAAGGGCAATTTTTTGAAAAATAGAACTGATCTGATGTTGAATATCAATTTGCAACCGGGAAGCGGTTTTTGTTTTATGAAAAAAGGTGTGTCACTTTTTGAGCCTATTGTAAAAAATGTTGTATGGGCGTTTTTGTGTTGAAAAAGGGGTGTAGAAGTGGTTTATTTGGGGCGATCGCAGATTGGAATGCAAAGATCGATTGGGTGTTGAATTTTGTGGGGAAGATGACGATTTCACTTGATAGAGAACGTTTGAATTTGCCGATGTTTTTATATAATCAGTGTTGTTTTCGGGGAATTTGCAGAAAAAAATGTCTCAAAAATGCCCGGATTTGTCGCATGCCGTAGCCTATCTCGTTGTTGAAATAGGTTTATCGTTGGTGATGATAATGCCCAGCGGTAAATACACACAGGTGAACAACTGCCGCCAATTTCAGGCGTACAATACTTGCATGTTTTTTACAAATTATGGTGTTATCCCGCCAACGGCCAATGATGAGGCGCTTACTGCATTAAATACATTTCTACCGGTAGTAAGGTCTTCATAGACAGATACGTCGCTGACTACATGACCATAAGCCGCATAGTATACGGTTTGGCCGCTTGCGAAACCAGCGTCATACAGGTCTTGTGCAGGCACGGTGATCTGTATCCTGCTTTGGCCAGGGTTGATAGCCTTGGCGTAGTACAACAAATAATTAGCCGGCTGGCTGTTGACCATTGAAGTGCTATTCAGGAACACGATACATTCACGAGCCCTGGTATCGGGGGTGAAATTGATAACCAGTGAGTCGCCGGTGACGGACCCTAATGTTGCATATTCGGTGAACCCGACAGGTGAAAACGTGGGTATAACGGAAAGTTTGATATCCTTGTTCAGCGTATCAGATAGTAACTGGAAGTTATCTGCTTTTGTAGCCCCATACCCGATAGCAGAAGTATTGATATAGTATTGACCGGTAACGAGCCCCGGGAATATATAGAAACCTGTGGCATCCGGAGCGATAGCCGCTGAGTCATTGAGCGATATTGCGACGTTGCTAAGACCTGTAAGTATTTTGCTCCCGTATTGGTCATAAAGCGATACATGACCGGAAATAGCTGCGGTATATGCCGGGCCGGTTGCTCCAGTAGGACCTGTAGGCCCGGCTGCGCCAGTAGCACCTGCCGGACCTGTAGAACCAGTTTTTGTGCAGGATGATAATAAACCGGCAAAACATATTGCAATAGCTATAATGGTATTTTTCTTAGACATGGAACAAAAAATTTCAGGTTAGACCATAGTAAACAGGTTTAGTTTAACGCGGCATACAGTTTATAAAATGTTATCAATCAGTTTTTTATTTGCAACAAATAAGTAATTATAAACCAGGGAGTGGATAATTAACATAGGAACCCAGAGTAGTTATCCATTTTATCTAAGTGTCCCACACCTTTGAGGTGTGGGACACTAGTATCATGAAACGAAATACATTTTCAGGCGGCCTTTATTTTTCGCTTCTATCTCGCCGCGGTATTCGCAGGTAAATTTATCTTTTATGAGTTCGTAAGTAGTTTGTGAAATGTTGATTTTGCCAGGCATGCTGTTTTGCTCCATTCGGGCGGCGATATTCACGGTATCGCCCCAGATGTCGTAGGCGAATTTCTTTACGCCCACTATGCCTGCTACTACACTGCCACTGTGTATGCCAATGCGGATCTCAAAAGTTTTATCGCCCAGCTTTGCCCGCCTGTCTTGCATGAATGCATTCATTTCTATGGCTGCCCTTGCCGTATTTTCCGCATGGTTGACATCGGGGCGCGGCAAGCCACAAATGGCAAGGTAAGCATCACCTATGGTCTTTATCTTTTCAATATGGTACTTGCCCATGATCCCGTCAAAAGCCCTGAAGCATTCGTCCAGCTCACTTACCAGCGCATCAGGACCGAGGCGCTCACTTGCTTTTGAGAAACTTACAAAATCAGACAAAATAACCGTTACCTTATCAAATTGTTTTGCTTCAGAGACTCCTTTTTCCTTCAATTCCGCCGCCACTTCGGCGGGCAAGATATTGAGCAATAATCTTTCTGATTTGCGGCGCTCTTTAGTGATAAAAAAAGAAAAACCGACCAATAACAATACTGCCGCAAAACCAGACCAAGTATAGCCCCTCTGCCGTTGCAACTTCAATGCAGCTGCCCTTTCTATCTTTATCGTTGCCATGCTATCGGTAAGACGTTTGCGCTGGTACTCATCACTCATAGATATTTTGGCTATCTTATCATTATTCTGTTTTGAGAAAACAGAATCCTTTATAGCCCAAAAGATATCCGCATATTCCAGCGCCTTTTTATAGTCACCACCAAGCTTGCAGGCTACCGAAAGATCTTCATAACTTTCCTGCATTACATCAGGGGCATGAATGGCTTTGGACGCTGCAAGACTTTGCTGAAGATAACCAATGGCTTTTTGCAAGTAAGCCGCTTTGCCCGGCAGCGGCTTTGAGACGGAATCCTTAACAATAGAAACATAAACCGATCCAATACTGCACAGATCGGCGGCGATAATGTATTTATTCCCGGTTTCCTGCGCCATCTTTAATGCTTTCTCTCCATATTCTATTGCCATCCGGTAATTTTTCTGATACCGGTATACGATACCGATATTGCCTACAGATATTGCAATGCTGGTTTTATCGCCTAATTTTTCTTTTATTCCCAGCGCCTTGAAATCATATTCCAAAGCTTTGTTATAATCGCCTTGTGCCCGATAAATATTGCCGATATTGCCACAAATAATGGCTATCATGTGCTCATCGCTGATATCTTCTGCCAGTTTTAAATTTTTCAGACTATATGCCAATGCAGTGGGGAAATCGCTTTGAGATTGGTAAATAAGGGCGATATTGGTATTGATAGATACAGCACTATGTTTATAGCCCAATTCTTCGTCTACTTTTAAGGCTTTCTGGTAATACTCTAGCGCCATGAGGTAATCAGATTCCCGGTAATAATTGACACCAATGCAGTTATATGCATTAGCAAGCCCTTTTTTCCAATCCAGAGTTGTAGCCAGTTCCACCGCCTTTTGGCCGTATTTGATACCTTCATCAGGGCTAATGTTATAATAAATGAAAGACATGGATGCGAGCATATCCACCTTATTAGTATCTTCTTTTTGTTTAGGTAATTCCAGTAACAAAGAATCAATAAGTGCTTGCCCTTGTTTTTGAGCATAGAGATTGCCCCAGCAGAAGGAGCAGAGTAGAATGAGCAGAAGGCCTCCCCCAACCCCTCCGAGGGAGGGGAGATGTGTCAGCAGACACCTGACTAACGGCATGCAAGTTTTTAGCAACTGTTTCATTGGTGCCCGTTTTTTTAAAAATCATTTACCCAAGTGTCCACACCTTTGAGGTGTGGACACTAGTATCATGAAACGAAATACATCTTCAACATCCCTTTATTTTTTGCTTCTACCTCACCACGGTATTCACAGGTAAATTTATCCTTCACCAGTTCGTAAGTGGTTTCTGAAATATTTATTTTCCCTGCTGCGCTGTTTTGTTGCATACGGGCGGCAGTGTTAACTGTATCGCCCCATATATCGTAAGCGAATTTCTTTACCCCTACTATACCAGCCACCACGCTGCCGCTGTGTATGCCTATGCGTATCTCAAAAGTTTTATCGCCCAGCTTTGCCAGTCTGCCCTGCATGAATGCGTTCATTTCTATGGCTGCTTTTATCATATTTGCGGCATGTGCGGTGCTTGCCACAGGCAGGCCGCAAACTGCCAGGTAGGCATCGCCAATTGTCTTTATCTTTTCTATATCATACTTACCTATGATCTCATCAAATGCCTTAAAACAAGTATTCAACTCATCTATCAATGCCGGGGGGCTCATAGTTTCGGCAGCCTGAGTAAAATTTACAAAATCAGTGAATAGCACGGTGACATTATCAAAGTGCCTTGCTTTTGTCACGCCGTTCGATTTAAGTTCATCAGCTACCTGCCGGGGTAATATATTAAGCAATAAAGTCTCCGCTTTACGCCGCTCTTTAGCAATGAAAAAAGAAAACCCCAGCAATAGCAATACGGCTGAAAGGCCCGCATAGGTATAACCTTTCTGGCGTTGTAATTTTAATGCGGTAGTTCTTTCGGTTTTCATTGTTGCAATGCTGTCGGTAATGCGTTTGCGTTTGTATTCATCTTCTATACCTATTCTCGCTATTTTATCATTGTTCTGTTTTGAGAAGACGGAATCCTTTATACCCCTGGAGATATCAGCAAATTCCAGCGACTTTTTATAGTCGCCACCAAGTTTGTATGCTTCGGCAATAGTTTCATAACAGATACGCATCGTTCTGATAGAGTGTACTTGTTTACTTATTTCCAATGCCCGCAGCAGGGTGTCAATTGCGCCATGCAATATATGCGTTCTGTTACTGCCAGCAGGTGTATCTGTGGCGATGGCAAGGTATGCCCTCCCAAGGTCGAGGAATGCCCATGCTTTGCTGTAGTCATCGCTGTATGCTGTTGTTTTTAACGATAACCGCCCGTATTTAATAGCCAGAGTATAATTTTTGAGATGAGTATACACCTCACATATATCCCCATTAATGATCGACAGATCGGCCGTTATGCCAAGGTCCTCTGTCATTTTCAAAGATCTTAAATAATACTCCAGTGCTTTAGGATAATTGCTGCTGTATTTATAAACACTCCCAATGGCGTCTATGAGGTGTGGTATATTCGCTTTGTCATTGGTCTCTTCGGCAATTTTCAGGGCGTTAAAATCATATTCCAGTGCTTTTTGATAATCGCCCTGATCTCGATAAACGTAACCAATACCAGAGTTATTTTCTTCAAGGCTTGTTTTGTCATGTATTTCTTTTTGTATTTTTAAGGCATTCAGCAAATAGTCCAATGCAGCGGGATAATCTGATTTAACCGTATAACTATTCCCGATCCTAAGCATTGTCCATGCTATTCCGGGTTTCCAATCCAGCCTTTTAGCCAGTTCGAGCCCCTGCGTTCCATATTTTATGCCACTATCAGGATCAATGTAGTGATAACTCATTGAAAGAATAGTGAGCAGTGTTACTTTATTAGAATCTTCCTTTTGTTTCGCTAGTTCTTGTCGCAAAGAGTCGATAAGTAGTTGGCCTTGTTTTTGAGCGTAAAGGTCTCTCCCAACCCCTACGAGGAAAAGGAGCAGGATGAGCAGGAATGTGAATAGTTGTTTCACAGGAGGGCAATTTGTAACAAAATACAATTTTATTTCTATTCCTATATCTTTAATGTGTGTGGGCATTTAGTAAATGGTGCATTCACATTTTATATTTTAATTGTCATTTACTTTTTGAATTTTTCTTTAGCTTGCCGTTTCATGCAGTTGATATATTGGCTTATTGCTATTGTTTTATCGTTGGGGGCGGGTTATTGGGTATACAGGGCGGATAAACGGCGCGCTGTACCACAGCCGTGGCTTACCTCATTGCTGCGGGCGCTGGTGGTATTTTTTACGCTTTTACTAATACTTGTACCTACCATAGTGATCACAAAAAATGTGATCGAGAAGCCAATCGTATTATTGCTGCAGGACGATTCGCGGTCGATAGGGAATGCTTTGGGAAATGACTCTGTGGCTTACCGGAAGAATATAACGTCGCTTACTCAGCGGTTATCAGACAAGTATAAGGTGGTGCAGTGGGGGTTTGGGAATACGATACAGAACGATAGCCTGTTTGATTATAAGCAGGGAGCAACGGACATATCAAGTGCGCTGGCACGGGCGCAGGAATTTTTCGGGTTGCAAAACCTGGGTGCTGTGATACTTGCTACAGACGGGCGATTTAACGAGGGTATGAACCCTATGTACCAGCCGCTATCGCTACACAGCTCATTATACACTGTGGGGATAGGAGACAGTGTGCGGCAAAAGGACTTACGGATAGCACGGGTATACTCGAATAAAACGGTAGCTATAAACAGTAATTTTGAGATACGGGCTGATGTGGTGGCAGATCTGTGTAAGGGGTATAATAATAGTATAGAGATAAAGGAAGGTGAAAATATGCTGTCGACCGTGCCTATAGCGGTGAACAGCGATAAATATGACCGGTCGGTCTCTTTTACAGTGAAAGCAGCAAGCGCCGGCCTGCATCATTATGTGCTGAGTATACCCGAAGCCGAAGGTGAAAAGAATGTGGTGAATAACCGCAGGGATATTTTTGTGGAAGTAGTGGAGGAAAAGAAAAACATCCTGATCGTATCAGCGGCCCCGCACCCTGATGTGAATGCGATAAAAGATGCGCTGAGCGGGCTTGAAAGCTATAAGATAACAATATGCCAGGCAGATAATTTCCCAGCTTCACTAAATGGGTATAATGTTATTATACTGCATGGATTGCCATCGCTGCGGAACAAAGTAGCCGCACAACTGGTAGCAGCAAGGAAGCCCATATGGTGCATACTGAGCAACCAAACCGATATTGCGGGTTTTAATGAACTGCAGCAACTAACCCATACAACAGTATCGGCCACGGTGCCGCATGATGCATTTGCCGTATATAACGCTGCTTTTACAGGGTTTACATTGCCGCAAAACATTGCATCTGTGACCGATAAAATGCCGCCGCTACAGACAAATGCGGGGGATATACGTACAGCACCGGGCGCAGCAGCCTTGTTTACAGGAAAACAAAACAACGAGGCAATATGGGTATTGCAGCAAGGCAGCGTGCCCACAGCAGTGCTGATGGGTGAAGACCTGTGGCGCTGGCGGCTTTATGAATATAAAAACTATAATAACCACAGCGTAATTGATGAATGTATCAGACAGACAGTAGCTTTTCTCTCAGCGAATAATAATGAAAAGCCATTCAGCATAGCGTTGCAGAAATATGTATGGAGCGACCAGGAAACTATATTACTGAATGGCTCCCTGCTTAATGCAAATAATGAACAAGTAAACACACCTGATGTGCAACTGACGATAACAGACAGCGCCGGACGTAAACAGAATTTTTCGTTTGAGCGCTCAGGGAGTGCATATAGCCTGAATGTGGGGATATGGGCCGGCGGCACTTATACTTATACAGCGCATACCACATACAACGATAAGCCATATGCCGCCAACGGAAGCTTTGTGGTAGAAAGCATACCGCTGGAGTTTATGGAAACGGGTGCCGACTACCCGCTGCTTTATGGACTGGCAAAGAAATACAACGGCAGCTTTGTACCGGCAAAAAATGTGGCTGCTCTTTATGACAGCATTGCAAATAATAGCCATGTAAAACCAGTGATACAAACCAATACGGAAACTGTGCCGCTTGTGGACAGGAAATGGTATTTCTTCCTGATACTGCTGCTAGCCGCGTGTGAATGGCTGCTGAGGAAATACTGGCTGGCGCAGTGAGGCCGAATAGGAAACAAGGCCCTATCGTTGAGGATTATTGTACTTGATATTTTTTTTATACTTTTGATCGGATAATAATTGACCATACCCGCATAGATTCACAGGCAATTTTATAATTACTAAAAATAATATGAATTACGACAAGATATTAGAGGAGCTGAATGTTATATTTATCAGTGTATTAGACAATGACGATATAAAAATCAACGGGAATACGACTGCTGCCGATTATGAAGAGTGGGATTCGCTGAACAATATACTTCTGGTAGTAGCGATAGAAAAACATTTCAAAGTGAAGATAACCTCTGCTGATTTCCAGAGTTGGAAAAATGTAGGTGAAATGGCAAAAACTATTGAAACCCGACTGAACCAATAATGCAAACAGGAGATAAATTCGTACATACTTTTGAGGTAACGCCACTTATATACGAGCGTTTTATTGAAGCATATGCAGACAGGAACCCACTGCATGTAGATGCTGAATATGCGAAAGCAAGGGGATTTAAAGATATAGTGATGTTTGGGAATATCCTTAATGGGTTTGTATCCTATTTTGTGGGAGAATGCCTGCCTATGAAAAATGTATACATACTATCTCAGAGTATAAAATTTGCCCAACCGGTGTACATGCATGATACGCTGGAATTTAATGCTGAGGTAACGGATTACATAGAGGTAGTGAAGTCATATGGGTTCAAATTTTATTTTAAAAACCAGGCAGGGGTAAAAGTGGCCAAGGGCGAGATTCAAATAGGATTAATTATATGAACATTCTGATAACCGGGGGCGCCTCTGGTTTGGGCGAATCTATTGTTAAGGCATTGGCTGCAAGCAGCATGAATACAGTGTTTTTCACCTATTCAAAATCAGCGGATGCAGCAAAAAACCTTGAAGCTACCCTACCTAAAACCAAGGGCTTTTTCTGCGACTTTAGCGATGCTGATTCATTAGCAGCTTTTTTGGGGGAAATCCCGGACATGAATCTTGATGTGCTGATAAATAATGCAAACGGCGGTATTAACAAGGAGCATTTTTATAAAACCGACCCATCTGTATTCCAGAAAAGTTTTGAGCAAAATATAATTCCTGTATTGCGGATAACGCAGGACGCGATCAAGGTATTCCGGAAGAAAAAATTCGGTAAGATCATTAATATTATTTCTTCATTTGCTATCAATAAGCCACCTACCGGGCTATCTGAGTATGTAGCAAATAAGGCTTACCTGCTGTCTATGAGCAAATCGTGGGCGAGTGAATATATAAGGTTCAACATAACATCTAACAGTATATCGCCATCGTTTATGCTTACCGGGCTAACCAAGGACACAGATGAGCGGATACTGGACCAAATGCTACAGGAGCACCCATTAAAAAAACTGCTTACAACTGATGAGGTAGCGGATGCGGTACTATACCTGCTACATGCATCCCAGCATGTAAATGGAACCAACCTTATCATTAATGCCGGTGTAGACCTGGTATAAGAACACAAGCATTAATATATAAACATCCCAGTTAGGACAATTAGAATTAACTTTGCACGGGTTTTTGATAGCATGATATTGAAAAAATTATCATTACGGCTGTTTTTTAGTGTGCTTGCAGTATGTGGCATCATAATGAGTGCGCATAAATGTATTGCACAAGCTGTGCCAGATACCTCCCTTAATAATATAATCAGAGATGATTCTGCGCTGAAAGCGAAACAATCACGTGATACGCGAATAAGCGAGGACCCAGTTGTGCCGCCGGCAGGCACAAGTGCCGAGGCAGATACAACAGACAGACCTTTTCAGCCTAACCCTAAAAAAGCAGGCCTGTACAGCGCTTTATTGCCGGGGATGGGGCAATTATATAACCGCCAATACTGGAAGGTTCCTGTAGTATATGTGGGGCTGGCTGTAGCAGGGTATTTTTTTGAAGATAACCTTACGAAATATAATGATTACCGCACGGCCTATATAGGGCGCATAAATAACCCCTACCCTACTGACAAGTATGTGAAGCAATACAACACACAGCAATTGCAGCAATTGCAAGATGATTACAGCAAATTCCTTGACCTGACCGCACTATTGAGCGTAGTAGGCTATGCGCTACAGGTGATGGATGCTGTGACATCTGCACATCTTAAAAATTTCGACATTTCAAGAGATATATCTATGAAGATACGGCCGGTGGCAATGCCAAACGGAATAGGCCTGGGCCTGGTGATGAATATGAAGTGAATTTATCTGAAATAAAAGAAGACAACTTTACCTTTAAAAAAATTAATTTAGCACCTTTCGCTTCCGGTTTATGGTTTTTAACTCCTTACAGTTTCTTGTGTTTTTTATGGTAGTGACCATTCTGTTCTACCAGATGAAAAATCAGAAGGCGCGTATATGGTTGTTATTGCTCAGCAGTTGTTATTTCTACATGACGTTTGTGCCCATATATATCCTGATATTGGGCGCTACAATTGTGATTGATTATATAGCGGGTATATTAATCGCATCATCAAGTACCAGTGGGAGAAAAAGGGCATGGCTCACATTAAGCGTGATCACGAATGTGGGCATACTGGCTTTTTATAAGTACTTCAATTTTTTGCTTGGCAACTTTGAGCCACTTATCGGCCATTTTTTTCCGCATTACAAGGTTCCTTACCTGAATATCATACTGCCCATCGGTTTATCGTTCCATACGTTTCAGGCCATGAGTTATACAATAGAAGTATATCGTGGGAACCAAAAGCCGGAAAGGAACTTTGTAGTTTATGCTTTGTATGTGATGTTTTATCCGCAGTTGGTAGCCGGGCCAATAGAACGGCCGCAAAACATACTGCCACAAATCAAAGAATACAGGCCTTATAACTGGGACAATGTAAAAGAAGGACTTGCACGAATGCTATGGGGATTTTTTAAAAAAGTAGTAATTGCAGACCGGGTGGCAATGATCGTAGACCATACCTTCACGCATACTAATAAAAGCTCTTCAACAGCCTTATTCATTGGCGCGCTGATCTATTACTTCCAGATATATTGCGATTTCTCAGGCTATTCAGATATAGCTTTGGGGGCTGCCAAGGTGATGAATATTAAATTGATGGAAAATTTCAACCAGCCTATCTTCAGTAAAAATATTTCTGATTTCTGGAGAAGGTGGCATATATCGCTCTACTCATGGTTTTATGATTATGTGTTTAACCCGCTTGTTTTTGCACTGAGGAATTTCAAAATAGGAGGGATAATATTTGGCTTTATTTTTGTTTTTGCACTGAGCGGCTTATGGCATGGTGCTGCATGGCACCATATCATTTATGGGGTTATAAACGGCCTGGCACTGGCATTTGAATACCTAACCCGAAAACAACGGAAAAACATGCTGAGTAATTTACCTAAATGGACTAATAACTCATTAGGGATACTTGTTACTTTCAGTTTTGTTATTTTTTCAAGAATATTTTTCAGGGCGGAAAGTGTACCTGAGGCATGGAGCTACCTTAAAGCAATGTTTATGTTCAGAGGCGGATCTAATAATATAGGCGTAAATATAGCGGAGCTTTTATTTTCGATCATTGCCATTGTGATCATGGTATCGAGGGAGAAATTATTACCCCATCATTTTATCAGCAGTAATAAACGGTTTTACTTATACGCATTTGCGATGGTATCTATCTGTTATGTGTTTGGTGTATTCGGTGAAAATCAATTTATTTATTTTCAATTTTAGATAATGAAAAAGATATTTGCCTGGATATGTGCTATTGCCGGAATCATTTTTTTAACAGCATCTGCTTCTGGGCCGCTGATGACCAAAGTATGGAAATGGAAAAATGATACTACGCTTAGAAATGTGTGGTATGGAAAAAATAATAACCGATGGGGTGATCTATCAAATATGGGTTTGCTTGACGGGATCAAACAGTTTCATGAACCTAAGGGGTATAAATTTACTAATGCAACTGATGATGGCAACAAAAATATAGATCTGTATATATTGGGCGACAGCCATGTAGAAGATGTGCCAGGCTATGCATTTGCCAACACCAGTTCTTACTATTTCGGCCGTGGGCTTGCTTATTCACTGAACCCGTCAAAAAAGAATATACTTATTATAGAGACTGCTGAACGATTTGCTCTGAGCACCTTTTATAATAATGAAGTCTATAGCAGGATGAAACAAAAAGGAGATGCCCGCCCACTAAGCATTATTGGCAATGAGGGTAAAAAGAATTACTCAAGGGTTATCAATAAAAACCTGGAGGTGCTGTTATTTGACTATAATTTTATCAATGTATTACGGCGCGATAAAGCAGAACTGACTTATTCCTTATTTGACCGGGCTGCAGGAGATGTAGCACTATCTGAGAACGGCAAGTACTTATTTTTCAGGCCTACCATATTGCCATATGGTATTTATAGCAGCTATTCGTCATTAAGTGACAGCACCGTTAATCAAACTGTTGCGAACATGAATAAGATGTATGATTTTTATAAAAAAGAAGGGTTTTCGGAAGTCTATTTTTCTATTGTTCCTAATCCTGCAACGTTATTACAGCCCGATGATTATAATAACCTGGTGCCGCGTATAAGGGATAACCCATCGTTAAAGATGCCATGCCTTGACATCTATGATATTTACAAGAAAAGCCCAAACCCGTCTATGCTATACAGGCTGGGGGATACGCACTGGAATGATAACGGCATGCAAATATGGCTGAATGTGGTGAATACTGCATTGCGAAAGGAAAGTGTGAGGGCAAATAGCGACTCCGCTTTTTAGCACTTAGCAATAATTTTCGGGTTTATAGCACGATGTATTGTTTAGTATGATATATTAATTATGTAAAATAATGTTGATTAACTATTTATAAATATATTTTAATGCATTAAAATACGTGAATAATATTTTATACATTTATAATAGTATTTAAATTTTTCACTTTTAAAACCTTTAATCAAATGAAAACAAATTATTTTTTTTCGTTCTTTTTTATCTGTTTACTGTGCAGGGATATGCACAGATACATGGCACAACATTACTGTGTGTTAGTAATACTGTAAATTTGAGTGAAGCTCATGGTAGTGGAACCTGGAGTAGCAGTAATACTGCTGTAGCGACCGTTTGCGGAACTTGTGGAACTACTGGTGTACTGGGCTTATCAACAGGTACCGCAGGTATTTCTTTTGAATATTCCCCTGGTAATTATGACATTGTAACTGTAACTGTAAATCCGGTAGTTAGCCCTATTAGTTATTCTGGATCAAATCCAATATGCGCCTCTATTAGCACAGCGAATATAGCAGCCATTACTTTAAGTGATGCTACAAGTGGCGGTACATGGTCATGTACAGCTCCTGGTTATACTTATACGATTACCCCGACAACGGGAACGGGAGTTTTATACCTACCGCCTATTTATACTTACTCAGTAGGAACAAACGACGTTACCGTAACTTATTTGGTATCTCCGGGATGTCACGCTTCCTATGTGCAAACAGTTAATATGCAACCATATCCTCCAAACCAAGCCAGTAACTATTACCAAATGTGTATACCAACCGGAACATTATCATTGTATACAGGTACATCAGGCGGCACTTGGAGTAGTAGTAATACTGCAATAGGAAGTATTACCGGGGCTTCGGGTACTGAAACAGTAACTGTAACAGGTGTATCTGCGGGCACTATTACTATGTCATATACAATTAACTATACATCAGGACCCAATTGCTATAGTACCCGCGTTGTAACTGTTAATGCCGCAGTGCCCCCAATAACTGGTGCTTTGGCTATATGTATCGGCTCTAACGTTCCGTTATCTGATGCTGCCGCTGATATTTCCCCGGATTATCAGTGGGGAAATTGGACTAGCACTAATACAGTAGTGGCAACAATTGGCCCTCCAAACCGTGTGGTAGGGCAAGCAGCTGGCACAACTACAATTACTTATTTGCCATACCATGAGGGAGTGTATTCCGGATGTTTTGCAACTACTACGGTAAGTGTGGGAGGAGGCATAATAAATGGAACATTATCAATGTGTGTGGGCCTATCAACAACCTTAACAGATGCAGCCGGAGGGGGAGTGTGGAGCAGCAGTAGCAGCCATGTAACAGTGGGCTCATCAAGTGGTGTAATAACGGGAGTGTCTTCAGGAACAGCACTTATCTCCTTTACCATAAGCGGCGCAAGTACATGCCCCGCTACTGTTGTTGTTACTGTAAATCCACTACCGATGAGTATTACGGGAAATACTCCGGTTTGTGCCGGCTCTACAATAACTCTTAGTGATGCCACTGCCGGAGGAACATGGAGCAGCGGGTCATCAGGAATAGCAACGATAGGCACGTCTTCCGGAGTCGTCACGGGTATCGCTGCAGGCACCGCAGTCGTTACGTATACACTAAGCACAGGTTGTATCTCAACTATAACAGTAACGGTAAATGCAGACCCTACAATAATGGGTACAAGCATTGTATGTGTGGGTTTAATAACCACTTTGTCTGCAAGCCCTTCCGGAGGTACATGGAGCAGCAGTAATAGTAATGCTACTGTAGATGGCTCGGGTGATGTGACAGGGGTAACATCAGGTACGGCAATAATAACATACTCGCTAGGCACAAGTTGTATTGCTACTGCAGTAGTAACCGTAAATCCTTTACCATCAGCCATCACAGGTACACTTTCGGTTTGTGTTGGTTCTATAACTGCGCTGAGTGATGGTACCGCAGGAGGTACATGGAGTGATGACGAGCTTGGCTATGGATCAGTAGATGGATCAGGGAATGTAACGGGAGAGATGGCAGGAACAGCAACCATCAGCTATACACTAGGCACTGGTTGTTATGTCACTGCAATAGTAACAGTAAATGCATCACCTACCATTAGCGGTAATACACCGATATGTTTAGGTTCATCTGAAACATTGTCTGGTGATCCTACAGGGGGGACATGGAGCAGCAGCAATACAAGTATTGCTACAGTGGATGGATCTGGGGATGTGACAGGAGTTTCCGGAGGTACGGTTACCATTTCCTATATTCTCGGCGATGGATGTTATGCTACGGTCATTGCTACCGTAAATGGAGTCAATGTCCCTAATGTTGGATGTTTGTATTGAAATTATTCGAAACT
>CAIRZD010000459.1 GCA_903882965.1 uncultured Bacteroidota bacterium | reverse complement strand
TGCCTTCAAAAAGATCTTCAGATAAGCTACTATACGAAGATAAGAATTCCTTATTATTTTCAAATTCATTTTTCAAGCTATAAACAGCAGAGAAAAATGATCTAAGTTTATTGAAAGTATTGCGCTTATCAGTTGATAAGATCCCGATATTTTAAAATGCCTCAAAATGTCTCAAAATGCCGCGTTTTATCACAGGGTTGTCACGGTATGGTTTGTTTTTATTGTTGATTTTTATTTTTTGCCGGTGTTGAAAAACTGTGTGCTATTAGATTTATTGAAGCGTTACCAAAAAATGCTGTTTTACAGTGTAATATATTTTTCATGTGTGTATTTGTTTTAAAATCTGGTGTCGATTTAATATGGATATTAAAATGTTTATTTTATTATTTATTGTTTTTGTGAATGTATAGACCTCTCCCCGGCCCTCTTCCCTTCGGCATGCTCAGGGCAGGCTGGGGAGCGGGAGGGGGCCAGAGAGCGCCGGGATGGATATTTGCTTGATATCATGTGATGTTATTAGAGGAATGAAGATATGGAGGAATAAGGTGTGGGGGTGGAAAGTGCATGCACCTTTCTTGTCATGACACCTTTGGAGGAATCATTAAGCTTTACCCTTCTTCTCTTTTCTTTCTTTGCTTCGCCACTTCGACAAACTCAGTGCAGGCTACGAAAGAAACAAAGAAAGGCGACTTTATTCCAAAGGCTCCGCCGGAATAAAGAGGCTCAACGCTGGGTGCGCAAAGCTTCTATCACCAGCATGGCGCGGGGTTTTAATCCTGCCCGGTAATTCTACTATGCTTTCTCAAGCGTCGTTGTTCTATCATGCATCATCGCCATCAATCGTAAGGTCGGGCTAAAAAAGGCGGCCATCATGGGCTGAACTTCACGGCTTCTATCATCAAATGAAATCTGCTACACAACGTCGTTTTCAACGAGCGTATGAGCTGTAAATTGAGTGCTGAAAAAAAAGGATTTCTTGATTGCTTTGTCGCCGCCTGCACTCCAAGCCAGGCTTTGCTCCGCGCAATGATGACGTGCAAATGCTGACTATTTCATTTCTCCGAGTGCGTTTATTAGGGTATCCAGTTCGGTGGTGGTGGTGAATACATTGGGGGTGATGCGGCAACCGTGGACGCCGGCGCTGTCTATGGCTACGGTGTAGATCTTGTATTTGTCGAGGAGGGTTTTGGCCATGTCGGCGGGTTTCATGCCTTTGATGCCGACGTTGGCGATGGCGCAGGAACGGGTAGGATCGGTGGGGGTGTTGATATTGATATGGGGCATGCTGCGCACGCGGGTGGTCCAGTAGTTCTGGAGGTAGCGCAGGCGGGCCTCTTTGCGATCAGGGCCGATCTTTTTATAAAACTCTATGGCGTTGGCAATAGTGAGATCGATGGCTACGGGTGAGGTGCCGGTGTGGTTTAATCTTAGTATATCATTATCTGCTTTGCTGCTCTCCGGGAAGAGGGGCCAGGGTTTGCCAATGTTTTCTTTCTTTACGTAGAGCATGCCTGCACCGAGCGGGTTGCTGAGCCACTTGTGTAGGCTGGCGCCGTAATAGTCGCAATTGAGATCGGGTATGGAGAACTGTATGTGTGCGAATGCATGTGCGCCATCGACCATGACGGGTACGCCCTTGCTGTGTGCCATGTCGCAGATCTTGCGGACGGGTAGTATATGGCCGGTAATATTGATCATGTGGCAGATCATGAGCAACTTTGTTTTGGGGGTGATGGCGTATGAATAGAGCTCTACGATCTCATCGTCGCTGCCGGGATCCATGGGGACGGAGAGGACTTTATTGACCATGCCGTAGCGCCGGGATGTTTGCTTGAACATATCGAGCATGGCGCCGTAGTCTTGCTCGGCCATGATGGCTTCATCGCCGGGCTGCCAGTTCATGCCGCTGATGATCATGTCGAGGCTTTCGGTGGTGTTGCGGGTTATTATCAATTCATCGGGTGAGCAACCGGCTATCTCTGCGAGTTTTGTAGCTGCGATCTTTTTATTATCGAACTGGACTGTGCGCATGTAGTATGCGCCCTGCCGGTTGATCTCGCGGATATGATCGAAATACTGCTCGAGTACCTCCTGCGGCATGATGCAGTAATAGCCGTTCTCCAGGTTGATGTAATCAGGCTTGAGGTAGTAGGCCTCGCGTATCATTGCCCAAAAGGTATCGTCTTTAGCCACAGCTTCTGCCGGGAGGTGGGCGATGGTTTTCACCATTTTGCCGAGTGCGGAAAATGTGGCTAGGGTGCCGATGGTGAGGAGGGATGAGTTTTTGAGGAATGTGCGTTTGTTCATAGCTTGAAAATTGTGCATTAAAAATTCATCTGCAATTTTTTATTCGTTCGATTTCTTTTTTTCTTGCATTGTCTTTGTTGACTGGAATTGATCTCAGTTCTTTCTCAGTAAATACATTTGGTATTCCAAAGATTTCTTTGTTTTTCTTTATCGTGTAATTACTGTCTAATATTAGACCGTTTTTTGTTAATCTATAATACATTATCGGATCACACGTAACTAAATCCCGGTTATTGCTATCTGTCCAGGCTTCTGGATATCCCCAGGAATCGGCATAGACCAACGATGTATCATCGAAAAGGTGACAAGGCTTAAATGAAAATGCCGGAGTTTTCTGTGAATCAATCACCTTGTCCGATTGTATCTTTAGCATTTTTAGATAATTCTTATTTGGTCTATCATCAACTTCAAGAAATATCTCAAAAAGGTCATTCCCCAAAGCAATCAATGTAGGATTTAGGCTATCATCTAAAACATAAAATTCTGACCTGTCAATGTAAATGGTCTTATTATTATGCTTAACAAGCAAAAAAGACCCATTATTATTATCTGAAAACTCATCTTGTTTACAAGAAACTTCAAAACCGCTACCAATAAAGACTGTTGTATCAAGACTATAAACTGTGCTGCCCTTCTTCAAGTTGGATGATAAAGTATCATTAACTATCAATGGCGCTCTCTTCTGATTTTCATGCGTTGCTTCACACCCAATCAAAATAAATACCGTTAAAAAGAGGATACACGATTTATGCAAGTTTTCCATTTTACAACTTGTAAATATAATCTTAAACCATTTAAGAAAGATTAATAATCGCTCTGGGCTTGCTTCCAACTTGCACCCGTAATTCCGTGGTGTTGCGGGTTATTATCAATTCATCGGGTGAGCAACCGGCTATCTCTGCGAGCTTAGTGGCGGCTATCTTTTTATTATCGAACTGGACTGTGCGCATGTAGTATGCGCCTTGCCGGTTGATCTCGCGGATATGATCGAAATACTGCTCGAGGACCTCTTGCGGCATGATACAGTAGTAACCATTCTCGAGGTTGATATAATCGGGCTTGAGGTAGTAGGCCTCGCGTATCATTGCCCAAAACGTATCGTCTTTAGCCACTGCTTCTGCGGGGAGATGGGCGATGGTTTTTACCATTTTGCCGAGTGCGGAAAATGTGGTTAGGGTGCCGATGGTGAGGAGAGAGGAGTTTTTGAGGAAGGTGCGTTTGGTCATTGGAGAAGATTATGTATAAACTTAAACAAATTATATTAGATTTGGATTGAGCGAGAGAATTACCTGATCCAGAATAAAAACAGATTTTAGATGAGCTTTGAATTAATTTCTTTTTTGGTGGGACTGTTGTTGGTGCCATTTACACTTTTATATGCCTCAAAAATTATCTTTAATAAGAGATACATCTTGCTGTCATTCACTGTTGTTTTGATATTAGCGATACTAGGATTGACTCAAATAAATTATGCATCAAATTCGAGGTTCAATCCCCACTTCAACCCTTATCTATTTTTATTTTGTCCGCTATGCTCATTAATCCTTCTTAGAATTTTTTTATACTTTTTTAAACTAGGCCTTAATAGAGATCCTGTACCAGCAATAAAAATATATCATAATTTCGACTTTGGTTATGGATGGGATAGCTTTTTCTATTTTACATTTATGATATTAAGTCTTTGCGGCCCTGTGTTTCTTTTAGCTCACGACTTTCATTAGATATATACTTGCCTCTTGTTTATTTTATAGAGGCAATAACCCTTTCTCAATTGCTTATTAATTAGTTTTATTTAATGAAGTAAATCGTAAATTTGTTATAATAGCACGATCTGATAATGGACTATAAGGAAAATGAAGAGGAAAAGCGGGAGGTAAATGAGCCTGTAGCGGGTTATGGTGCGCTGAGGGGTAAAAAGGTGCGTTTTTTTCATTCATTTGAAGAAGCGGAAGCGGCCGAAAATGAGGATGCGGCCAATAAGCCACCTATCCAGCGGATACTGGATACAGTGCAATTAATATTAAGGACTTATGGATTTACTCAGGAAACGCTGAACAAACGGCCGCGCAGCAATAAGATCACTATAATAAAATACGAATGAACCTTTTCATAGAATTGCACCAGCAATGGATAAGAAAAATGCTCGACAACGGGGTTGATTTTATTATCATTGGAGGCTATTCGGTTATATTTCACGGTTATCAACGTACAACGGGGGATATAGATATATGGTTGAAGCCGGATAACGACAATAAGAAAAGATTATTGCCGGTATTGAAATATTTTGGCATTGAAGATGGTCAACTAAATGCAATATCGGAGTTTGATTTTACCAAACACCTTGTATTTAGTTTGGGGGCAAACCCTGAAAAAATTGATTTTATTACAAGAATAAATCTTGTAGAGTATGACGATGCTAATAAGATGAAAATAATTGCTGATATTGATGGTATGCCGATACCATTCCTACACCTCAATCATCTTATTTTATCAAAAATAAACACCGGAAGGCTTAAAGATCAGGCCGATATTGAAAAATTGCAACAAGTGCAACGAGTGAAAGATAAAAAGTGATATAATTCCTTCCATT
>CAIRZD010000458.1 GCA_903882965.1 uncultured Bacteroidota bacterium | reverse complement strand
AATAAATCTTACAAAACCAATTAAAGCTATATTGCATGTGTTTATATGTGCATGATACTACCTTCATTTTTTGAATTTTAATTATTACGTTTGAGTCTGAGATATGTTTTTTAAAAATAGGTGGCCATTATTACTTATACTGGTAATATTTATTTCATTCAAGGTTCCTCATTTATTCTACCCTTATTATTGGGATGAGAGCACCATGTTCGCTCCCGGATGTATTGCCATGTATTTGCATGGGCCCAGCGTTATGCCCGGAGCAATTGATATTTCCTTTGCCCACGGCCACCCGTTATTTTTCTTTGCCGCATTTGCTGTTTGGATAAATATTTTTGGCCACTCCTATTTTGCAATGCATTGCTTTGCACTGCTTATATCTTTATTACTGATCATGCTTGTATACGAAGCCGGGCTGAAATTTTTCACCCCGAAAACAGCTATTATCAGCGTACTGCTGCTCATACTCTATCCGCCTTTTTTCGTCCAATCTTCTTTTGTTCTGCCGGACATTATGATTGCCCTGCTTTTTTTCTCCGGCATATATTTTTATGCCTCCCGCAAATATATACTCACTGCCTTATGCCTCACCATGCTGTGCTACACAAAAGAAAGCGCTATAGTGCTGGCAATAATACTTTTCATTGATGCACTCAGATTTCTGTTTAATAAAAACGTTGCGATTAAACAACGGCTGTTCGCCTGTGCTTCTGTTTTTGTACCGGTTATACTGGGGTTGCTTTTTTATATCATACAGAAACATAACAAGGGCTGGTATATAGCACCTCTTGCCCGCTCCAGCCATCCTGATTTTACCCTTGGTAATGCGAGCTACTGGCTTAGGTTTTGCCTCGATCTCATGTTTCGCCTTAACAACAGGTACATCTTTTTTTTATTCTTATTATTGCTTTCCCTGGCTGCCACCATAAAACAGCGTAGTGTAAAGTATGCTTTTCTATTGCTGCCGGCAATCCTTTTATACTTCCTTAATATCGATCATTCTTATGGAGTAAATTATGAGATCGCTTTGCTGGTGGTGTTTATTTGTTTGGTGAGTTTATCAGTTTATTTTTTAGGCTATAATAAAAAAGATAACCGGCAAAAATTTATAGTACTGATCACTGTTTTCTTCATAGCTTATCTATACTACCTGGCTATCTTCGATTTTCAGCTCCGGTACATTTTTCCTGAAATGGTGGTTCTGTCATTTCTTGCAGCTGTATTTTTTGATTTTTTTATTGCACGGTTACATCCCGCTGTTTTTTACCTTACACTCATTTTCCTGTTATGCACAGGTACTTATAATATCATGCAGGAAAGGGGCGATGGTGAGTTAGGCGTGTTTGATGCCATGAAGGTGCAGCAAAGCGTTGTTGATTATTGTGAGGAACACGATCTTTATCATAAGATCATAAGCGCGGGTTCATACCAGGATGTTTTGCACCTGAAAGATCCCAATTCGGGGTATTTACACAGCAACAAAACATTTGATACAGTAATATTTGGAAAATACACACTGCAGACAAAGTACGCGATATTTGAAAGCGTGGAAATAGGCAATTATTATGTTGGAGACACAAGTTATTACGAACAGTGTAAAAGTGACTCTACATTTCACTTGGTATACAGAAATAAAATAGGTAAAAAGTGGGCAGAGATATATGCAAGGGAATAGCCAATAATTCCCCTCAAAGAATCTCACCCACTCGTCCTCGAATGTTTCGAGGATGCAACGGTTTGGCGTTTGCAACGCCCGCGCTCATTCGACCTCACCCGCTCCAAGCCTGCCCTGAGCGAAGCCGAAGGGGGGAGGGCCGGGGAGAGGTCAACCAAGTATTGGCAAATATGCCTGCCATGGCCCTACTGCTGTTTTGTATTGCTTTGCCATTACCCTTGCTATTTGCGCTATATGGCTCAGGTCGTGTACCACCCATGTAGATAATAGCTGGCTTAGTGTTACGGTACCAAATGCAGGATGTATACCGGTTTTATTCAAAGTACTATCACTGATTTTTTTTGAAATCAAAATAGCAATATTGTGTTTCCTTAGTTCTTTAAATTCATCAATCAGCTGCTGTAATGTTTTGCCCTTACTTTGCTCAAACTGGGCAAACCGATCAAAGGGTTGAAATGTTTTATCATCACTATGAGAAAGAATAATGTCCATACGAACTATCCAATCTGTTTTTTCTCCGTGTATAAGATGCCCTAAAATATCATACGGGCTCCATGTGTCATTCCCCTCATTATTCATTACCCATTCCGGTGACAGGCCTTTTAACAAGTCTTCTATTACACCAGGAGTTCGTTCCAGTATTTCAATAGTATTATCAAGTTTAAAATCCATGTTAGGTCTGTTTTTGGGGGTAGTTATCGCTTGTTAAAAATAACGATCTTGATTTGGTTGAACAATAAATTCGGTAATCAAATAGTCTTCGATTCTGGTAGGGCTATCTTAGAACTGAAATTGCATTATATAGTATGTTTTTTTGTGTTTATTGATGTTTTAAAAAATCTGGTGTCGATATTATCTGGATATTAAAATGTATAATCAATAATTTAAAATAACGAAGATGTATAAGGACCTCTCCCCGGCCCTCTCCCCTTCGGCAGGCTCAGGGCAGGCTTGGAGCGGGTGAGGTAGAATGAGCGCTGTTTTCCCAGCCGTCATTGCGAGGTACGAAGCAATCTCAAGACTTGTGTGTTGTGATGGGGATTTCGTGATAAGGATTTCTTGAGATTGCTTTGTCGCAGCCTGCACACAAAGCCATACTTTGCTCCGCGCAATGACGTCTGTTTCCCAAAACTATTCAAAGAACTTTATGCACCTGCCCGGTTATAATGGGCATGGTGATTTGTCTGTAAATTTAGCGCATGTAGGTGTGGGAGGTTGAATAGTGTATACACCTTTTCGGAATTGTCTGAACCTTGATTAAAGGATTAGGGGATTGAAGGATTTGTGTCATTCTTTAATGATTTTCTTTACGGTTTTCCCGCTTTCATTATCAGAAAGTTCCAGCAAGTGTATACCTGGGGGTAGTGATTGTATCGCAATACTGTTATTGCCTTGTTTGAGGGTTCCGCTTTGTTCTATAATGCCTGTTACGTT
>CAIRZD010000457.1 GCA_903882965.1 uncultured Bacteroidota bacterium | reverse complement strand
AGATCCGAATGATCCGAAAACTATGGAATATTATGAGCGAAATCCTTCTCAAAGACCCAAGGACACTATAGGCCTTACTGGTAAAGCAAAAAAAGCAGCAAAGTCATTCAATAAAATCAAACGTGGTTGGATAGAAGAAATTTCATCAGATATTCAAATAACAGAAGCAGATGTTGAATATCCTTTGAAACATGAAAAGGTCAAAGAAATGTGCCACAGTAGAACAATCAAATTCTATATTCGATTGGATGTAGGATATAGCAAAGGTAGATTTAGCAAGACCGGAATTCGATTATGTGAACGGCTTGTATCTAGTAATACCAAACTACCAAGAATATTTAGTTCCTGAGCAATAAACAAGTTAAAAACAGGACAGGTACCAGAATTGGTAGTCCACAGGAGTGTCCAAGAAAGCCGGTATACACCCTATCATTTCACATTGTATATTCACCCACAGTTCATTTATTTCTTAACCGAAGACCTGTACAGGATACTGCATGGTTACTGTAAGGAGGAAAAAGTTGTTACTGTAAGACTATTGAATGGCTGCGTAGCTCAACTGAATAGAGCATCTCACTACGGATGAGAAGGTTTCAGGTTTGAATCCTGACGCGGTCACAGATCAATACACTTTTAATTATTGGGTCTTGGGTTCGAGTCCCAACGGGTATGAATAAATCAAATAGAAAATAACGCAATCAAAGGGGAATAAATACGGGCTTGATTCATGCTAAAAAAATAGTATCAGATAATGTCGGGTACTATCATATTCTGTTTGTTAAAAGTTCCACTTATCTGCCACCAGCAAGCATTTTAGGCGTTTTTACGCTGCTATTGATTTGCTGATTAAACGCCTCACTTGTTCCGCTCCAAACTGATTGCCCTTTGCCGTCTTAAAACCTGCCTCATTTAACTCTATTGCTATCTCCCGTAATGATTTGCCGTTTTTGCTTAACAGGTTGATTACCTTTTTTGCTTTTTGATTATTCGGATTAGAATTAGCAAGCTGTTTAATTTTCGCTGGTCCCATCTGCCTTGCTTCCAGAGTAAAGTTTTCCGGAGTGCCCAGTTTCACGCCTCTATTCTTTAATTGAGCCATGGCGCCCTTTGTGCGTTCGCTTATTCTTTTACGCTCCCACTGGGCTAATGCTGCGAATATATGGATCGTAAGCTCATTAGCGTCCGGCATATCAGCACAAATAAATTTCACCTTGGTATCCATTAAGGTTGATACAAAAGTTAAGTTCCTTGAAAGCCTGTCTAACTTGGCAATTAATAAAATTGAATTTGTTTGCTTTGCCAGTTCAATCGCTTTTAGCAGTTGCGGGCGATTATCATTTTTACCCGTTTCAACATCTGTAAATTCGGCTAATATGGTTCTGTTATTCAGGAATGATAAAACTGAACTTTTCTGTGCTTCTAATCCTAAACCAGATAATCCTTGCCTTTGAGTGCTTACACGATAATATGCTATAAATGCTTCCATGTGGCTAACCTACGGAAGACCTGTCACAAACTGGAATCGTTCGTTTACAATTTGTGCCAATAGTTGTCCACATAACTAAACGACTATAAAAAATAATTGGTTGCCTCATATGGGTTCAAACATGTATTTTACCACTCTTATTTTTTACGAATCTTACCGAAGGTTTTATACAAAACGAACGTCTAAAAAAATAAAACACATTTCTACGTTTGGGGAAAGACTCTTACTAATCTCAGATTTTGCATTTGGAAATGTTTCAACTAAAATTCACCCAGATTATCACGTTTTTTTGTTTCCGTATTCTTGGTAAAAATTATATATTATGCATTT
>CAIRZD010000456.1 GCA_903882965.1 uncultured Bacteroidota bacterium | reverse complement strand
GTATGCTTTGTTGATATTATGCAGGAAATGACAAAAAGGGTTTCATTTTTTCAACTATAAAAATCCGGAAAAAATCGGGGATGTGTCTGAAATCATTGAAAAAATGTAACAAAAATGTCACAGGAAAGTCGTGAGTTATGAGCCACTTAAAATACTTTAATTATTTTTCATTTGCGGGGTCGGTAAGACCACCCATTGTGGGGGTGCCGGCACCTATTACGGCAGCATGGAGCATGGTCATTTTGCCGGATTTTTTTTGAGCTGCTTTTTTGGGGGCGACTTTCTTTTTGGGGGCGGCTTTCTTTGCTTGTTTCATAGTTGCTATTTTGTAAACAAAAATATTAGAAATATGGTTTAAATATCATGATTGTGATCAGGGAAGGTGGTAGGAGAATTTTCGGAAGCAAGAGGCTTCTATATTGAGAGACGAAGCGAAACCTTCGACGAGTGAAGAGCTTTCGAAAATTTATTTGTTCTTAAGGTTTTCTTCAGCTTGTGCCTGGTGATGGCGGACGTGGTATATGGCATTGTACAGCATTTCTCTTAAGGTAATGGGGCCTAACAGCGGGTGTGGGATAAGCAAGGTGTCCAATTCGCTTTCACTGAAAGTTTCAATTTTTGAACATAGATCATTTACGAGTTTTGTGAGATTTTCGCTGAGGGCTTCTTTTGAGTTTGCATGGGTTGTTGGGGGTACAAAACGTTCGGGGGCTTTTCCACCTTCATTAAGTTTTATGAGGTAATCGCTCAGCAATGCTTCATAGCTGCGGCCGGATTTATCTGTTTGTCCGAAGGTTTGTGCGATACCTGCCTTATCCATGTTAAAAACCTGCACAAGGGGTTTTATACAAAGCACAATATGCTCCAGTTGTTGTGCGGCAGTCCATTTCCGTTGGTTGCTGAACACATATTCTTCAGCCGTTAAACCATTTATATAAACAACGAATGCGCTATAGTTGCGGTGAAGTAAACGAATGATTGCCTGCTTATCCATATTAATTCATTTGTTACAGGCAAAAATATGGAATATTTGATGGTAGTTACCCTGTGAAAGGATTGAGGCTGTTTTTACAATTATATTATATGGAGGCATATTTAGACCATAGTAGTTACACTATCATTCTAAATTAAAACTTATTGGTTGGGTAAAATAAAGCCGTACCGGCACACCATTTTGCCTCCCCGGATTCCATGGTGGCATTTCAGATATGACACGCATAGCCTCCTCATCACAGCCGCCGCCTATACTTCGCACCACATGCACATTACTTATAGTACCATCTTCATCCACAGCAAATTTTACTACTACCTTTCCACTAATGTTGTTTTCTCTCGCTGTATCAGGATATCTCAAACTTCGGGAAAGATATTGATTAAAATCATATACCTTAGATGACATCGTTCCATTAAATATATTTTTTTTTGTGGTGTCACAAACTGTTTTTTCTCCTTGTTCATTAAAACATTGCATGGATACTACTTTACCACCTTGCGATGTTTGTATTTTTTTTATTATCCCATTCTTATAAAATTCATTCTCTTCCAGAACCATCGGAAAGGTTTTCGCTATAGTAAGTATACTATCAGTACCATCATATTCCCATGTCTTCACGATGTTGCTTTGGGTATAATCAACTTTTTTTAAAAATTTTTTTTGATAAAGAATCATAATCGTATGAATAACCAACTAACGAATCAAGTTGATAATGTTCCTCACGTCTTAAAGCTATTGAATGTCTATGGTAGTATTTCCATAACCCCGAACGTTTACCGTTTTCATAATCTCCTTCTCTCATTTTATACCCTGAAGAATCATAAAATACATAATGACCTGTCCTGTATTTGATACTTTCAGAATTGATCGAAGTGCGATAACCCGTTCTATACAATTTATCAAAAAGATAATAATCATCTACTTTATAGATGCTATCCTGCATAGTATAAATACGGTAATAATATGCATGCTTACGGCTACATTTTACCCATTCATTATCGTAATATACTTTATCGTCCCGGGCAGCGGCGATCTGGCAAATTCCAAGAAAAAGAAACAAAAATCTCAGCATAAGAAGGAATCAAATAAATTATCGCAACAAGGTAATTGTTTTAATAATAAATAAAAAAACCTCT
>CAIRZD010000455.1 GCA_903882965.1 uncultured Bacteroidota bacterium | reverse complement strand
AATAAATGAAGAAGATGCTGAAAACATTGTAGATAACCTAGATGGCGGTCATTTTAAACAAGAGAGTGATTACGATTGGAAGATTGATTCCATAGTAGATACAGGGGAGATTAGTCATGCCTAAAGTAATGATTGAAGTAGATATTCCTGATGGATGGAAAATTCCACAATCAGAAGATGTTAAACGCTTAGTTGATCCTGATTGGATGGCAAGCTGGTGGCATATTTCTGATATCCATAGCATAGCCAATGAATCAGGGGAAGATGAAGCAGAAGAAATCACAGATGATGAAGCAAGGGAAGTTTTAAGGCTAATGCACAAGGATCATGATTCCAATATTGGAATAAATTGGGAAACTATTGAAGTTTGGGTGGATATAGTTAAACAACAACGCAAGGAGGTAGCATGACTAAGTATTTTGTAGTTTTTACAGAAGAATCTACTAAAGATTATGGCTATTATGTTGAGGCAGAAAGTAAAGAAGATGCTTATGACATAGCAGAAGAAAAGTATTACTCTATGGAAGATGCAGACAGTCTAAGCACTACATACTCAAAAACATTAGGACATGAAGTGGAGGTAGCATGAAATATGAAATATTGGATGTAATGCACATTTATTACACAGTAGAAGCTGAATCAGAAGCAGAGGCATACAAAAAAATTAGTATTAACGCTGGATATGAGATCAAAATGAATCGCTCTTCCGTTGTTGATTCTAGTATTGTGCTTATTGAACGATTAACCAATGATAGTGAAGAAGAGGAAGAAGCATGAATCAAGCAGATAAAGATGCAAGACAATGGGAAGAAGCAAATCGAAAGTGGCAAGAACGCAATTTGATTGAAGCAAAAGAATCAGGACAACCCTATTACATTAACCAGCATGGGGATGTAGTCATTGAGAAGGATAAGAATGAGACCATTTGAAAGACATAAGAAGCGGGAAAGTCTTGGCATGAGTATCTATGCTGAGACTTTACTTGACATGATTGACCGAGAAGATGGCATGACTGTGATGGAAGTATTGGAGGACGGAATGGCTCACAAGGTCGGAAGTTATGCAACAATCCACAAAGCCGTTAAATGGCTGGAAGACGCAGAGTTTATTAAGATGAAAGTATCAGAGGGAGACGGCAGAGTGAGAATCTGCACGACATCCCAACGAGGGACTATTTATCTAAATACTTTTAAATAATGGGGCGAGACTCTGGCAGACAGACTTGCCAAGTCTCAACTCAGCATCATTGAAGTCTTCACCATCAACATCAGAAACCCAATACCGCCCTATCTTTTGGGCGGTTCTTATTCCTACGGGATCGTTATCAGCGATGACGATGGGATTTTTACATCCTTTTGCAATCTCCAACATATTAGACGCAGAGAAACAGACATGAATTTTTGCTTCGATACCAAGCTGGCAGACGGCACGATAGACCGATAACCCTGTGGCATACCCTTCACAGATAACATCTCTTCCTTTACCGATTGTGAATGACGCACCCTTAGTGATCTGCCCTGACAGAAACCGCTTCGTCCCATCGGCTTGGATAAGCTGGCAGCCTACGACTTTTCTATCAATCATCATCGGCACAACGAGAGCATCCTTCCACACATTACCCTTGTCGAATCCTTTTTTCTTTAGGTAAGGATGACTCTGGATGACAGACGAATTGAGGATGGCGATAGCTCTAGCTTTTGCCTTAGTTTGTTTTTCTTGACGATCTATGATTTGCTTTTCCCGTTTAGCTTTTGCTTGGGGATCGGCTTTATATTCTTTCGACTTAAATGATATTGCCTTGTCGTGGACTGCCCAATTCTTTACAGCACCGGATACTCCATCGAATATGTAAGACCCGTTTTTCTTTCTTGGTTTGTCTACTGTTGGCACACGCACCCAACGATCTAAAACTAAGTTATCAACTATTAACCCGTGCATCTCTGCAAACTGATGAAAATCCATTATTTACTTTTCCCTTTAGCATTACGCAATCAAACGAGACTTAATCCATTTGGAAGTTGCTATTGATGGAGGCAGGGGTTCTAACTTTAATCCTCTAGGCCACACACCAAACTTCTCTTTATACTTGTGTGCTACCCACCCATCGGCATACCCTTTCGTCCTCGAATAATAGAGAATCTCTGAATAGAATTGCTGATTATCAATAACCAATTTGCGGTTAGCAATATCAAGTTCTGTGAGTTCTCCCGGTACATTTATAATATCACGAGGCGACTTTCTTTCAAAGCCACATTCATCGCAAATATTAGTAGGAGATGTCCATAGTCCACCGCAAGATGGACACATTGCATCTTTCTTTTCTTTGACTGATGGCTCTTTGCGGGCTTTTTCTGAACCTTCTTTTAGCTCATCGACACCGTGGTCGTATAGCTTATCCCAATCATCTCTAAATCGTAGGTAATTACCCGAATGGTCTAGCCAGACGGCAAACTTCTTGCCCTCATGCGGGCGCATTACCCTACCTAGTTGCTGGACATGGGAGCTAAATGACTTACTAAAAGGCCTAGCTGATACCCCAATGCAAACGTCACTAACATCAAAGCCACGAGTAAGGATATCAGTTGCGATAAGTCCGTTGATTTCGGTATCTGGACGTGCAAAATCTTCGATAACAGTTCTCTTAAATTCATCGTCTTCCTTGTAGGATATGGATACAAAATTGTATCCTTCTTGCTTAAACTTTTCTTCCAAGTCTCTGCCGTGGTTGACGCCTGAACAAAAGACTATTGTTTTCATAGGCTTATCGTAGATCTCGTGGGTTTTCTTGATCCACTCAGATACAATATCTCCCGTAATCTTCATACCACGCTCGGCTACCTCATCTGCTGACCATTCACCGGCTACCTTTTTGGCTCCAGTCATGTCAATTTCTTTGGCAATAAAGACTTTTAAAGGTGTAAGCCAGCCCTTATCAATCAATTCTCCAGTAGGTAGTGCGCCGACTACATTGGTATAAACATTACCAAGCCCGTTGGTAAAGGGTGTAGCGGTCAATCCAATGACTTTGAGCTGCGGGTTATTCTTGATTAACTCAACGATACCTCTTCTTTGGACGTGGCATTCGTCAATAATCAATAAATCAATATCGGGAACGATCTCCCGCTTTTCTAAAGTTTGGGCAGAGCATACCTGAATAGGAAGATCTGGACGATAACGCCAATGATCTCGCTGGATAACTCCGTGGTCTATATTGTATTTACCAAGACGCAGACTGGTTTGCTCAACCAAAACGACACGATCTAAAACAATAGCGGTCTTTTTATAATTGCGGGCAACTTCTTGCATGATTGCCATAGCAACTTCAGTCTTACCAAATCCAGTAGGTGCATACAGAATCTGACAACGATGATTAGCAAATCCCTCAGATAGCTTATCGACCACCTCTTGCTGGTGGGGGCGTAATTGAAGCATACGAACTCCTTACTTCAGAGTTTTTTCGTATTTCTTCTTCCAATAATTCACCGTCTTCTTTAACTCAGCATTTTCTGACATGAGTTGATTGCGGTTATTTTTAATAGATTCTAGTTCCATCTCAAGAATCTTATTCTTCTTGCGTAGTTCCTCAAGGGTCTCTTCAATCTTGGCACTGTCTCCTTCGATAATCATCTCTTTATCTTTATATTTGAGATTCTCTTCATGGAGCTGTTGATTTAAGTCGGCAAGTTCTTTGATCTCAATTTCAATCGGATCAATATGTGGGATATCCTGTGGCACATGAGGCTGTGCTGGTGGTGCTTCTTTGGAAGTATTTTTTGTTGCTACTTTAGGCAACTCGATTGGCTTCTTAGAAATTTCTCTACGAACACCGGAGATATACGCATGAGAAAGTTTAACAATCTCTGCAATCTTTCTATCGCTTAATTCTGCAAACTCTGGATCATCTAATGCCTTCAAAACAATCAGACGCTTGGTAGCATTAGAGCGGGGCTGTCCATGCTTATCGTTTACACCCCATGAGAAGATCTCTGCTTCACGTTTAGTTCCGTTGTGAACGATTACCTCAACTTCGGTGTTATCTAGTTTTAAATAAGCAAAGTAGCGGTGGAAACCATCTACGAGGTAATAATTCAAACCATCATAAAACACTACGATAGCTGGAAATTTTGCACCACCTTGCATGGCCTCCGCATATTCATTGATAACTTGTTCGCTAATTACATCACGGCTTTGAGTGTCTTTATCAATGACAATATCTTGCAAACTAATCTTCATTTTTATCCTCTGGGTTAATCACGATCCTCATCGTGGGTCTTACATTTTACTACTATTTAATTTTCTTTTTAGCTAATCCGCCAGCTTTTCTTAAATCAGATGAATGTAATTTTTTGATGTCATCTTTCTTAATTTGACCCGCTTTTTTGGCAATCTTTGCTGCCTCTTTACGCTTAACAAACTTGTCCTCGGTGGTCATAAATCCACGCTTGGCATTCTTATCTTTGATATGTTCTTTGGCTTCGATCTGGTCATGCGCCCACTTCTTTGACGGAGCTTCAATAATTATGCCCGTCTTCTTGTCTTTGACCGCAGGGGCTACGATCTTTTGTTTAGTTGCCATGTCTTCTTCCCTAAGTGCTAATTCAATAAAGTATTTTAACTCTTCCCAAGTGGATCTTTGCATAGTTACATTAACATATTCTTGCCCTCTTTTAATGCTATTAAACATTTCTTGCAGGGTTTTGGCTTGCCAACGCTGTGTTTTCTTAGATCTTTTAGGCATTTGAAGGCCAAATCTGTACGATGTAGATGTTTTTAGAGATTTTATGGGTTGTAAATATGTTGGGAACGCCCTTTAATCCTTCTGGTGCGCCGTCTTTGATATTCTTAAATTCATCCTCAGATGTTTCAAGAAGGGGGGTAGAAATGCCGTGTTCTTCTGCTGTGATTTGAAATTTTAATGTCATTTCTCTTGTGCCTTTCTTAGTGCTTCTTTCCAGCGAATTAACTGTTCCTTTTTCCATTCATCACGCAATTCAAAATCAAACTTCAATACACCTTCATCGGTTTCGCAATAGAAATCAAACGCTTTATTCCATTCCTCATCTGTTATTTCTTTTACTGGTTTATAAATTGTTGTGCCACATTGAAGGCAGATTGATTCATAGTTAGGAAACCTATCTTTTGCTTTAGATACTGGATGGGTATAAAGTGGAATGTTGTATTCCAACGAATGATGTTTTGAAATTGCGTAATCAGGTTTTTGGTGAATCCACGATACTGGTTCATTGGTTGTTTTTACAAACTGCACAATGTTT
>CAIRZD010000454.1 GCA_903882965.1 uncultured Bacteroidota bacterium | reverse complement strand
TATTTTTTTATTTTTTTTTACAATTCTGTTTTATGGCCTGTAATGTAGATGCTGCGGTTGTTTTAGTAATTATTGTTTACAATTAGCTTTATCTTAGTCGTCTTTTATTACCTTTGAGGGCAATAAAAGCAATAGGTTAATTTTAATCAATATATATGGGTTACGTAAAGGATCTATTCAAAGCAAAAGCAGACGAGCAGAGCAAAGAAATAAAAAGCATCATTGAGCAACACGGCAATAAAAAAATAGAAGACGTTACGCTTGCTCAGGTTTATCAGGGAATGCGCGGTATTACCGGCCTTGTTACTGAAACATCTTTATTGGATGCCAATGAAGGTATTCGCTTCCGCGGATTTTCAATCCCGGAATTACGGGAAAAACTTTCTAAAGTGGAAGGTGGTAACGAGCCTTTGCCGGAAGGATTGTTTTACCTGATGCTGATCGGGGAGGTGCCTTCGCACGAAGATGTGGAGCACATCTCTGCAACATGGGCACGCCGTTCGCATGTGCCGAATTATGTGTTTGATGTAATAGAGTCTTTCCCGGTTTCTGCACATCCTATGACACAGTTTACTGCAGGTATACTGGCATTAGGTACGGAGTCAAAATTTGCCAAAGCATATAATGACGGTATTAATAAGAAACAATACTGGGACTATATTTATGAAGATACGATGACGCTTATAGCGCGCTTGCCACGTATTGCAGCATATATCTATCGCCGTAAATATAAGAACGGTGAGCATATACAGCCTGATGGTATGCTCGACTGGAGCGGTAACTTTGCCCATATGCTGGGTTATGAGGATGAAAGTTTCAGAGAATTAATGCGCTTATATCTTACCATTCATGCAGATCATGAAGGTGGTAACGTATCCGCACATGCTACGCACCTTGTAGGTTCTGCGCTCAGTGATCCTTACTTATCTTTTGCAGCAGGTATGACCGGCCTTGCAGGCCCACTGCATGGCCTTGCTAACCAGGAAGTAATACGCTGGATAGAAGAAATGTGTAAGGAACTGAACTCTGACCAACCAACCAAAGAACAAATAGCTGATTACATACACAAAACACTGACTGAAGGCAAAGTGGTGCCTGGATATGGACATGCAGTGCTGCGCAAAACAGATCCCCGCTTCACAGCGCAGATGGAATTTGCAAAACGGCATTGCCCAGATGATCCGCTTATAAAAACGGTATGGAACATTTACGAAGTTGCACCACCGATCTTGGAAAGCACCGGGAAGATAAAAAATCCATGGCCTAATGTTGATGCTCATTCCGGCTCATTGTTAAAACATTACGGGTTGGTAGAAGAAGATTTTTATACAGTTCTTTTTGGTGTATCCCGGGCCCTTGGTGTGTTGGCCAGTCTTTGCTGGGATCGTGCACTTGGTTTCCCGATCGAGCGCCCGAAATCTATTACTACAGAATGGGTTAAGAAATTCATTAAGCAAGGGGAAGCAGTTGCTTAAGTTAACTTGTTTCGAAATTAAATTTGTAAAAAGCAAGCAGTTATCGCTGCCTGCTTTTTAGTTTTAAAAGAAATCTAAAAATCATAAAATAATATAAAAATGAATAAAGGGCCTATTTCTCAATTTATACAACATCATTACCGTCACTTTAATGCGGCTGCACTTGTTGATGCCGCCAAAGGTTATGAAACACATTTGCTGGAGGGCGGCAAAATGCTGGTATCACTTGCTGGTGCTATGAGTACTGCTGAACTGGGTATATCATTTGCAGAAATGATACGCCAGGATAAAGTGGCGATCATAAGCTGTACCGGTGCCAACCTTGAAGAGGATATCATGAATCTTGTAGCACACACACATTACAAGCGCGTGCCAAACTATAGGGATCTTACACCACAGGAAGAATTTGAATTGCTGGAGCAGGGTTTTAACCGTGTTACAGATACCTGTATTCCTGAAGAAGAAGCCTTTCGCCGTATACAACGCCATATTTATAAGATATGGAACGATGCAGAAGATAAGGGTGAGCGCTACTTCCCGCATGAGTATATGTACAAGCTATTGCTTAGCGAAGTAATGAAGGATGATTATGAGATAGACCCCAAGCATAGCTGGATGATAGCTGCAGCAGAAAAAAACATTCCTATCATAGTACCGGGATGGGAAGACAGTACGATGGGCAACATCTTTGCTTCATATTGCATCAAAGGGGAATTGAAACCATCGACGATGAAGAGCGGTATAGAATACATGATGTGGCTTACGGAGTGGTATCGTAAAAACTCGTCTGGGAAGGGTGTGGGCTTCTTCCAGATAGGAGGTGGGATTGCCGGAGACTTCCCGATATGTGTGGTGCCAATGATGTACCAGGACCTGGAGTGGCATGATGTACCATTCTGGAGTTACTTTTGCCAGATCAGTGACAGTACTACATCTTATGGTTCATACAGTGGTGCAGTACCTAATGAAAAAATTACCTGGGGTAAGCTCGATATCCATACGCCTAAATTTATTGTAGAGAGCGATGCTACTATTGTGGCTCCACTGATATTTGCTTATTTGTTGGGTTGGTAGTCTGAACCATGATTTTCCTGATTAAAGGATTTTCGTGATATTATATTGAGAAAGCAAAAAGCGGTAGGAAACTATCGCTTTTTTTTTGGATGAAATGCCGCCATCTTTTTTTTTCAAGAGTTCAATTATTAATTTATATTTTATAGTGTG
>CAIRZD010000453.1 GCA_903882965.1 uncultured Bacteroidota bacterium | reverse complement strand
TGCAAAGCGATCAGATCATCATCATAGAAAAACTGGATCCTGTTCATAAAATAAATTTTATAGTTAACTACCGATACGATGGATGGCAACAAACATTTATCATAGTGATTGTAACAAAAGCATGCCAAGCTAATATCGTCTTTAAACCTATGATGTTAAAGTATTTTCCGTTGCTCATGCAGAAAAGAGACGCATTATGTTTTTTAAATAGTTCGAAAGTTTTGAGTTATTCTGAACATTTGAGATTTCTTAGAAAAATCAAAAACTAATATCAATTTTAAACTTTCTATTTTTGACCTTATACTTTGAAACGGATTACTAATTTATACAGAAACGCTTATAGCGGCCTTTCACCGGCCACCTGGTGGCTCTCCCTGGTCATGTTGGTCAACCGGGCTGGCACAATGGTAGTCCCGTTTATGACCCTATATCTTACTGAGGCCAAACATTACCCTATTGGCAAAGCTGGTATGGTGATAGCCGTATTCGGTGCAGGTGCTGTGTGCGGAGGGTTCATAGGAGGGCGGCTCACTGATAAATTAGGGTTCTACAACATTCAGTTATCCGCGCTTACACTAGGTGGTATCCTGTTCATTGTTCTCGGCCAGATGGATAGTTTCCCCGCTATTTGCGGCTGCACATTCCTGCTCGCTACAATCAACGACTCATTCAGGCCGGCCAATGCCACGGCTATAGCGCAGTATAGCAAAGCAGAGAATCGCACCCGCTCTTATTCCCTCAATCGGTTAGCTATTAACCTGGGGTGGGCGGTAGGTGGTGCCGTGGGCGGATTCATTGCGTCAAAGAACTATCATTTGTTATTTTGGATCGATGGACTTACTAATATCAGTGCGGCCTTGTTGCTCAGGTATGTATTAGCTCCATCTAAGAATAACCAGACGCCTTCGCAAAAAGACAAAATAAAGACAACAGAAAATCGTTCGGCGTTAACGGACAAGGTTTACTTCGTTTTCATAACACTTACCATATTATTTGGTCTTTGTTTCTTTCAGCTCTTCGCTACAATTCCGGTATTCTTCAAACAAAGGTTACATTTGAGCCCATCCTTTATTGGTATTGTAATGGCGCTCAATGGCTTGCTGATAGCATTATTTGAAATGGCAATTGTCTTTACACTGGAGCAAAAGAAAAAAAACATCCAATACATAATTATCGGCACTTTGCTTGTTGGACTTTCTTTTATTGTTTTTAATATTGTTCCCGGGGCAGCAGCTCTTGCATTGCTCTCAACTATTATTGTAACCGCCGGAGAAATGATGGCAATGCCGTTCATGAATTCTTTTTGGATCAGCAGAACAGATCATAACAATAGGGGCCAGTATGCAGGGCTTTACACTGCGGCCTGGTCTATAGCACAGGTACTCGGGCCATTCATTGGATCGCAGATTGCCCAGCAATATGGATTCAATACACTTTGGTGGGCAATAGGTGGGGTAAGTATTCTTGCTGCGGTAGGTTTTAAATGGCTGGGTGGTATGGAGTAATGTAATTTTATAGTATACTTATTATTTTCTTGTTTTTATTTGAATTGTGCATAAACTTCACAACTAAATTATTATTTTCGTAGCTACATATCCATACTGTTTTTTAAGTTCACTAACATCATTGCACATTGAATAAGACAATTCTGGTACTAGGAGGAGATGGATACTACGGCTGGCCACTTTCTATGAAATTGGCGGTGCTTTACCCTGATCATAGAATAATCGTTATTGATAATGAATGGCGAAGGAATACTGTGAAAAGTTTTGGATTCCAAACACTGATCCCAATAGCAAAACCAAGAGAGCGTGTTGCAGCATTCAGAAGAATTCACGGACAGGATAATATCCATTACATACGTATGGATGTTAACTCTGAACGTCTTGATGATGTAATTAAGGCCGAAAAGCCACATACTATTTTTCACCTTGCACAGCAGTGCTCTGCGCCTTTTTCTATGAAAGGCCTTGAAGAAGCATTGTTTACTATACAGAATAATGAAGCCGGTAATATGCGCCTGCTTTGGTCGGTACGCAGGCATGTGCCTAATGCGCATATTATTAAATTAGGATCATTTGGTGAGTATGCCAAAGGCGGCATTGATATTGCCGAAGGATATTTTTTCCCGAGGCATAAAGGCGTGATCGCCAATAAGCCAATGCCATATCCCCGCGAAGCCGATGATATCTACCACATCTCTAAGATCAATGATACTAACTATGTGGCTATGGCATGCCGTGTATGGCATCTGCGTATCACTGATGTGATGCAATCTACCATATTTGGTTTCCTTACAGAAGAAATGCAGGGATGTGAGGAGCTTTATACTCGCTGTGATTATGATCATATGTTTGGCACTGTTGTGAATCGTTTTTTGACACAGACCGTATTCGGCCACCCGTTAACAGTTTATGGCAAAGGTAATCAGCGTACAGGCCTCATGGCATTGAAAGATTCTGTTAATTCCCTTGTTTCTTTTGTAGAAGATATACCTGAAGCCGGTACGCACAAAGTTATTAACCACGTTACAGAAACTAATTTCTCTATTAATGAACTTGCGTCTGCAATTAAGACGATTGCGGAAAAAAATGGCTACAACGTAAAGATTTTAAGGACCCATGATCCCCGGCAGGAACAGGTAGCAACAAAGGAGCAATATGGTATAGAAACCGAATACAGCGGCCATGATACACTTCATACTTCTTTTGCTGAAGTTACAAGTGAAATGTTAGGTATCATTGAGCGGTTCAAGGATAATATTGTTGAGAGTTTGTTTGTACCGAATGTAAATTGGAATGCCAACCTCAGCGAGACTGCCAAAGAAGCCTCCATATTTGAAAGAATGAATGTCGAAGATGAAATGTATTGGGAAATATACCGGGACCAATTTTTTCATTCAGGCAGGATAAACCTTAACCCGGGAACTTTGGGTACCACCTCAAACCCTGTAAAGCGTATTCGCTATCATCAGCAAACCTCTAAGAACCTCGAAGCATTTCCTTTAGGTAGTTATGAACATGGACGTAAAAGCCATGGTGAGATAAACAGGCTTTGTGCAGAATTGTGGCCTTCAGAAGGCTATAGGCTCACAGTAACACACAGTACATCGCAGACCATAAACTTACTGGCCCTTTCCATGCTGAGGAAATTTCAGAAAAACGAAGGCCCCTACAAGATACTCACCACAACTCATGAACATGAAGGCGGGATTGGTTGTTTCCGTCATTTGCCTGAATATGAAGTTCACTATGTGGCCGATGATGTACTTGCCGACCCAATTAAACTGGGGAAAACACTTAAAGAAATACAACCCGAAATTGCATTTTTCTCCCACGTATATTATGATACCGGCAACGTAACTCCCGTAGAAGGGTGGTGCTCAATGGTACGTAAACTTTTGCCGGATTGTAAGATCGTTATTGATGCTGCTCAATCCCTTGGCTTATATAAGTTGCCGTTTAGCGATGCAGATATTGTGCTAGGCAGCACGCATAAATGGTTGTTCGGGCCTCACGGTGGTGGTTTGTTATGGATGAAGAATGAGTTTTACCAATGGTTGGAAGGTATGTACTGGAGTGGTATAGGCCTTAGTTATAACCCTGAAGTAGCACCCTTAAGCATCCCCGGTGGCCAGGATTTTCAGATGTATCCGGCTATTGAGGAGTGCTTGAAATTATTCAAACAGGCAGGCCAGAAAAATGTGCTCGACAGATCATCTTATCTAAGGAAGATTTTCCAAAAAAAGCTTGGAGAGATATTTACTTTCAATGAAATAGATCATGTGTTCCTCAACAATGATGAGATGTCTCCATTGATAGCCATAGCCTTTACCAGCTTTGATCCGTACCCGTTGTATAAATTCCTTAATGACCAGCAAGTACATACAAAGTGTATAAAAGACCATCCTATCAATAAAATCAATTATCACATACTCCGTTTTGGTATTCCTTATTATGAAACTGTAGACAGGCTGAATTACGTGCTTTTTGAAATATGGCGGTTTATTAATGAAAAAGTGCCAATAGAAAAAACACTTAGTTAGGCTGGTTTCTTTGATATACTTCAATCCAGGCAGTGCCTTTCGCTATCCTGTATAATAGGTGGAACGAGGCGTTTTTCCTGGTCTCATTATAGCTTTTTTCATCAGGCTCCATATTATCAAATACTGCTAACTCAGTGGTATTTGATACATTTTGGTTAACATTTTTGAAAGTTTTCGCCGATCTTAAATATCCTGTTGCAGGGTCTTTAAGGTGCTGCGCTTCAATATATGAGACGCAGCTGATGTTCTTGTCATAATAATTGTGTTGTTCAAGATGATCAACCAGCTGCTGCTGTATGTCCATTCTATCGAATGCCCCTAACTCAGAATCTGTTTTATGGTAATGAAATAGGTATACACCTATGCCTGTAATTGTGATAATTGTTGGGTAAAAGAATACAGGATAAGATCGTGAAATAAAGAGATCGAAAAGCACGGAAATTAGAAAGAGTACCAGCACAATGACCGGGAATAGATATCGTACTTCATAAAAGTTGATACTGGAGAAGTATAAGTAAATAATTGAAAAAGCAGTTATCAACCCAACGAATTTTTTTTGGGCGTTATGTGTGTAATATTTAAGTGCAGTTAAAGAAGAGACGGCCATTATAAATGACGAGAAAAATAACAGTAGTAATAGATCATAGATAAATTCGGTAAAAGAAAATCTAAAACTTAAAAAACATATAAAGAGTGCGGGTAAAAAAATAAAAATATATTTTATAATCCTGTGTTTAACAGCAGCAAGTATAGAGAACAGCATTGTAATAAGAAACAGGTAATACTCATGAGTATCCTGGAATAATATAGAGATACTCGTTCTTAACCAATAAATAGTTTTGCCAAGGTCTATATTGATGGCATCGGTATGCGCCGGATAAAAATACCACCCAAATGTATGCTTCTGTATAATAAAGAAAAATGAGATTAACACCAATGGCACCAATACTGAAGCACATTTTAGCAGCCTGTTCTTAGGCGATGTGTTTTTATTTAAAAAAGATAAACCTGCATCCGCGCCGATTATAACCCCAACCACTAATCCACTTTCTTTTGTAAAGAATAGCATCGACAAAAATAATGCGGTTAAAAAATATTTTTCAGTTGCATAAAAATAAAAACTCAATAGCATCAATAATGCTATCAGCATATCAGGTAATACAAATGCAGATTGGGTAAAAAAATCGATATTAAGCGCCAATAGAATTACACTTGTGATCGCAACTCTTTTATTAAACAGTTTTAGCCCTACTTCATAAACGGCTATCATTAACACGCACGAAATAACTAATGCAAATAAATGCATTGAAAAATGAGAATGCCCGAAAATAATTACCCAAATTGAAAATATAGCATGGAAAAATAAAGGGTGCCCTCTTGAGAAATTAACATCGATAGCATCGGGCATCAGGCTTGGGCCATGTGCTGCCATTAGCAATACAGCAGGTGCATATACCCAGCTTTCATCCCAGAAATATGGGTAGTATAGATGAGGTATCTTGCAGATGACAAATATTGCCAAAACAAGAAGCAAGAGCAACCTGTTTTTTAAAAAATTAAACATATAATCCCCATAAAGTTAAAAGTAAAAAATAAAAGAGATGATTCTTTTATTTAGGTAAAATAGGAGGGTGGGTATAGTACATAAGAAATTCTATGCCCTGCTGCCAAATAACAAGCTACCTATTCTAACCATGTTACTACCTTCTTCTATTGCAATTTCATAGTCGGCACTCATTCCCATTGAACAGACTGAGAAATAAGATTTGTTAAAAAAATTTGTGCCGGCCAATAGCTTGAAAAAATTATGCAGCCTGGAAAATTCTGCATGAACCTGCTTTACATTATCAGTATTGGTGGCCATGCCCATCAGGCCGCATATGCGTATATTTTTGAGCGTTTCTTTTTGAGTATCGTAGTAGTCCAGTAATACTGTTATCTCTTTCTCATCCAGCCCGAATTTTGTTTCTTCATCAGCGATATGCATTTGCAGCAATACATCAATAATTCGCCCGTTTTTAAGAGCTTGCTTATTTATTTCTAATAATAAATTAAAGCTGTCCACAGCATGGATCAGGTGTATGAATGGGGCAATGGATTTTACTTTATTGCTTTGTAAATGCCCTATATAATGCCAGTGGATATCAGTAGGCAATTGAGTTTGTTTCTCCACTAATTCCTGCACGTAATTTTCACCAAAATCTCTTTGCCCCAGGTCATAAAGTGCTTTAATATCACCTACAGGTTTTGTCTTAGATACAGCAATAAGCGTCACTCCTTTTGCGGCGAGTTCCTGGGTTAGGCTTTTCCACACTTCTTTATTTACCATTCAGAGTTTTTGAATTTTACTTATTCTGAAAATGCTTTCCGGCCATAGAAGCTTTCCTCAGCTTCCGGATCAATACTGTTCTTTTTCGTTCGGAAAGTCTTTATCTTTTATGTCCTTGATGTACTTTTTAGTGGCATCAGAGATCTCTTCATATAGGTTCAGATACCTGCGCAGGAAACGAGGTGAGAAATTTTTAGTTATGCCAAGCATATCGTGCATTACCAGTACTTGCCCATCTACGCCGCCGCCTGCGCCTATACCTATTATTGGTATTTTCAATTGTCTGGCCACTTCAGTGCCAAGAGCAGCAGGTATTTTTTCCAGCACTAATGAGAAGCAGCCGGCCTCTTCCAGTATATGGGCATTTTGCAATAGTATTTCTGCTTCTTCTTCTTCTTTTGCACGTACTGTATAAGTGCCAAACTTATAAATTGATTGCGGGGTTAATCCAAGATGTCCCATAACTGGTACACCTGCTCCTACTATACGTTTTATAGATTCACTTACTTCTGCGCCGCCTTCCAGCTTTATTCCGTGCGCACCTGCTTCTTTCATGATGCGAATTGATGAAATCAGGGCTTCCTTGCTGTTACCCTGGTAAGATCCAAAAGGAAGGTCTACAATTACCAGGCAACGCTGGCATGCACGTACCACACTTTGTGCGTGGTATATCATTTGGTCAAGTGTTATCGGTAAGGTAGTCTCATGGCCGGCCATTACATTAGATGCTGAATCACCTACCAGTATTACATCAATACCTGCGTCATCAAATATTCGGGCCATAGAAAAATCATATGCAGTAAGCATACTTATTTTTTCTCCATGTTGTTTCATTGATTGCAACGTATGTGTAGTGACGCGCTTAATATCTCCGTGTGCTGTTGACATAAACCCCAAACCCCTAAATAGGCTCCCCATGGCATTACAGGTAAGCTACTCTAAAGAGGACTTTTTTGAATTGTAAAAGTAGTACTACAATTTGAGTTTTTTCATGTTTAGATACAAAAGGGTAGGGGAATATTATGTTTTATTCTGAATAATATGATTTTGTTATGGCCCTGTCATTCCAGTAACAAGTAAGGGTAATAAAATCACTTCCATTAGATGTTTTTGAGAAAACGGCCGAATAGTCTATACCCCCTATTAGTAAAGTAATATTCTCATCCCGGCTCGTATTGCCGGTGATCAGTTGCCAGGTTTGGGCTATTGGATACCTGTGCGAGTTAACAGGTACTGTTTCAACCTTATGGTTTGCATGAAATACAAGGTCCGTGCTGCTTTGCCCGCTTAAAGTTTTGGTTCTGTCAACTGCGATCCATTTTCTGCCGCCTCCGTGTGTTAATGTATAAGTAATATCCTGGCCTTGGGCAATAATGGAAAATAAAAGAAATATTATGGTTTGTAGTAATTTCATAACGCGTTTTTCGTGCTAATATACTTTGCATTTATTTAATAAACTATCCTTTAGAGTATTATATAATAAAGGGTAAAGCAAATATTAAGGTTAGTAATATTCTGAAAACTGCATCATCGGTTGGGTTTTATTATTTCCCACAACACAACCCCAACACTCACGGAGATATTCAGTGAATGTTTCGCACCCCATTGAGGAATTTCAATACACCCATCTACACTTTTGAGTACTTCATCATTTACACCGGTTACTTCATTGCCAAATACCAAAGCTATCTTTTCATTTTCCCATTTCAGTTCATGAAGCATAATACTGTTATGTGCCTGCTCTACAGCCAGTATTTTATATCCGTCCTGCCGGGCATCATTAATTGCATCAATAGTAGTATCGAAGTTTTTCCATTTTACTGTTTCTGTCGCACCTAAAGCAGTCTTGTGTATATCCCGGTGTGGGGGGGCAGGTGTATAACCACATAGATATAGTGCACTGACTGCAAAAGCATCACAGGTGCGGAATACAGAACCCACATTGTGCATGCTGCGGACATCATCAAGTATCACTAGTACAGGATGTTTTTCACTATCCTGTATTTCTTCCAGGCTTAAACGCCCGAGTTCTTCCATTGTCTTTCGCTGGATCACTGGTATTTTGAGGTGTTTGTATATTGGTTGTTTCGTAGGTAAAACTACATCGTTGCCGTGTTGAGGTCAGTTACGTGTTTTTTTACAATATCCTTGTGTTTACCTATAGGCATCGGAAAGCCTAGGCTCAGCAACATCAGGTGCACATTATAGCCATAATTTTGTTTATATCCATCATGAATATAATCCGGATTTAAAAAATTATTTGGGTAATACTGCAATTTTAATGATACCATATTTCTTACCGCAAAACCGGCAAAAACATAGGGCATAAATGTTGGTGTGGCCTTGCTGAACCATTCATTGTATTTCGTTTTTTGATTCCGGATCGAGAATGATTTTTCTTTATAATTAACCGCAACATCCATGCCTCCACCCAAAAACAAATAAGATCCTTTATCTGCCATATTGCCGATCTTAATGCCGATCGGGGCTCCTACATTATAAGTACGCTGCTTTACTGTTTGTCCGCCATTATTATGTTCAATAAAGCCAATATTCTTCAGATCAATGCCGGTATATACCCCCAGGTGCCTGGCTAAGTTGAAGTTGAACGTAAGCCCAAAGTTGATCACATAAGAAAAACGCACAATACCCATGGTATTACTCGTTGTGGTACTGGTTCCTCCAGCCGGATTATATAGTGTTGATGTGTGTTGTATGGTTGCAGTGGAAAAAATGCCCGCATCTGTCGCTGTTCCCACATAAAATTTGCGAATTGGCTGCACATTTTTTTTCATAGATACGGTATCTGCAATTGGCATTTTTGCATAGGTAGCAGAAGTTATAAAGCAGGAGATTAGTAGCAGGTTAAGGAATCGGTCTTTCATTTTAAATTATAGATTTATATCTGTGTTATATTTTTCAAAGTTACAATAATAACTACTGATGCCGAAACTTATAGTTAACGAAGCGATCATAATTTTCACATTGTTTCCTATATATTGATCCTCAAATTGAGGTAAGTAGCTAGGATTGTATACGTCCGATTAAAATCATGCCTGTAAAAAAAGCAGGATTATATGCTTTGGCATAGGTATTGACACTTATCTTTGATACCCCATTAAATATTTAAAAAGGGATAACTTTGCCAGAATGTCTGAAATGAGATCAATGTTTGATATGTTTTTAGGTCAGAGTGAGCAGGAGATGGAATTTATGCCAATCGTGCCACTTGGAGAAGATGAAATGGATGAGCAGGAAAAGGGGGCTTTACCTCTTGAATTGCCAATTATAGCTTTACGTAATACAGTACTATTTCCTAATGTAGTGTTGCCAATAACTGTTGCAAGGGAGAAATCTGTAAAAGCTATTGCTGAGGCCAATAAAACAAATAAGTGGATTGGTGTTATTGCACAAAAAGATAGCAGCAACGAAGATCCGATGCCTGAAGATATATACCAGGTAGGTACGCTCGCAAAAGTGGTCAAGCAGATAAAGATGCCCGATGGGAATATAACCATATTTATTATGGGGCGTATGAGGTTCAAGATTGAAAACTATATACAAGTCGATCCATTTTATACAGCGCAGGTAAGGTATCTTGATGACGTATATCCGCAAAAAGATGAATCTTTTGATGCGTTAATAGCTTCAATCAAAGACTATTCAGAGCGGATTGCACAGCAATCCATGAATATGCCCAATGAGGCCAGCATAGTGCTTAGGAACATTGAGCAACAGTCGTTTTTGATGCATTTTGTAGCATCTAACATTTCTGCTAAGCTCGAGGATAAACAGGCAATGCTGGAAGAGAATGACATTAGAACACGTGCCGAAAAACTACTCCAGCTATTGCAAACAGAACTGCAATTAGTAGAATTGAAAAATGAGATCACCAATAAGACCCGTTCAGATATAGACCGCCAGCAGCGTGAATATTTCCTGCAACAGCAATTGAAGTCGATACGGGAAGAGCTTGGTGGTGACCCTAATGAGCGCGAAATAAAAGACTTGCAGAAGCGTGCCGAAGAAATGAAATGGCCCGAAGCTGCAAAAGAATTATTCAAGAAAAATATAGAGAAGCTGGAGCGTATGCATCCAAGCACACCTGATTATTCAGTTATTTACAATCACCTTGATCTCATGCTCGACCTTCCATGGGGGGTATACACCGAGGATAGTTATGATCTTAAAAAAGCACAAAAAGTGTTGGACGAAGATCATTACGGGATGGACAAAATAAAAGACCGTATTGTAGAATATCTCGCAGTTCTGAAGTTGAAAGGGGATATGAAGTCGCCTATATTATGCTTTGTAGGCCCTCCGGGTATTGGTAAAACATCTCTTGGTCGAAGCATTGCCAATGCCATACACCGTAAGTATGTGCGCCTGAGCCTTGGTGGCTTGCATGATGAGAGCGAATTGCGTGGGCATCGTAAAACCTATATTGGTGCAATGCCGGGGCGTATTATTCAATCACTCCGGAAAATAAAATCTGCCAACCCGGTATTTATTCTTGATGAGATAGATAAGCTGGGTAAGGATTTTCGTGGCGATCCGAGTTCTGCATTACTTGAGATACTCGACCCGGAGCAGAATAATTCCTTTTATGATAATTACCTGGAACTAGAGTTTGATTTATCCAAAGTATTGTTCATCGCTACAGCAAATAGCTTGAGTGAAATACAGCCCGCATTACGGGATCGTTTGGAGATCATAGAGCTATCAGGCTATTCACCGGAAGAAAAGATAGAAATTGCAAAGCGCCACTTATTGCCAAAACAAAGAGAGCTGCATGGATTGGGCAAAGTGCCGTTGCGGTTCCCGGATAAAGTAATAGCCAAAATAATACAGGAATATACCCGCGAGAGCGGGGTGCGTGAACTGGACCGTTTGTTAGCTGGCATCATGCGAAACGTAGCCAAGCATGTGGCAATGGACGAAAAAGTAGCGCCGCAAGTAACACCGGAGCTGGTAGAAGATGCACTTGGTAAGCCTCGGTTTAGTAATGATATTTATACCAAAGGGCATCCTACAGGAGTGGTAGTAGGTTTAGCTTGGACGGCAGCAGGTGGTGATATTTTATTTATAGAAACATCTTTATCGAAAGGGAAAGGCAACCTTACACTTACCGGTAACCTTGGCAATGTGATGAAAGAAAGCACCAGTACTGCACTTTCATACCTGCGTGCCCATGCTGCTGAATATAACATACCATACGAGCGGTTTGAAGATACCAATATACATGTGCATGTACCGGAAGGTGCTACTCCTAAAGATGGCCCTAGTGCAGGTATTACCATGCTTACTTCTTTAGCATCTGCCTTTACCGGGAAAAAAGTAAAACCATATCTTGCCATGACCGGCGAGATTACATTACGTGGGCAGGTATTACCCGTAGGCGGCATTAAAGAAAAGATGCTTGCCGCTAAGCGCGCAGGTATCCGCGACATTATAATGCCCAAGCAAAATGAAAAAGATGTGGATGAAATTAACAAAGAATACATCAAAGGCCTTACTTTCCATTATGTAAGTGATGTTGCTGATGTACTTGGTTTGGCGCTGATGAAGAAATAAAATATTTTAAGCAAAATAAAAAGCCCGACCATTTAGCCGGGCTTTATTATGAGTATTAACGAACGATTACTTATTCATAGACTGCATAAACTCCACTACTTTATTCCTTTCATTTTGGGTAAGCTGGGCTCTTGTCTGCATATGCATACCAACTGTTTTCCATTGCTCGTCTGAAAATGAACTTGGAGAAGGTGTGTTATGACACCTTTGGCAATTCTCAGCCCATAATTGTGCACCGCTTTTAGCAGCTATTTTTTTACTTTCCGCACAACCATTTGTGAAAATTATTGCCGTAATTCCAAAACAGATCATTATTACCGTTATTGCTTTTTTTATGTTCAGTAGTTTTTTCATAAGAATATTTTTTTATTATTCAATAAGTTTTTTTTAGAATTCGGTAGAAAATTGGATGATCAGCCTGTTGATAGAAGTAGAACCCTGGGTGCCGGAAAGTGCTACAGACGAAGTGCCGTCCGTCTTAATAATTTCATAGCCCGCTTTCAATACTGTTCTCCAACTTAACCAATAATCTAACGCTATATCTTCTTCAGAATAGTTTTGTCCCCATGTAGAATTCTGAGGTGTTACATAGTCTACATAGCGGAATGCTAATTCCAGGTTTTTCAACACTTTGTTTTTAGATTGTGCAGGCCTGAGTGATATTTGACCAAAAGCTGAAGTAGTTGTGTTGGTAAAAGAATAGGTCTTTGTTGAGTCAATAGGGCTAATATAGCTTTGTGCATTTACTGTAGAAATATTATACTGCCCTTTTATGTTTAATTGTATTGCCTTAATGTTTTTCACGTAATTAAGATCTACAGCATACATAGTAGACATGGGGTTGTTGTAGTTCATATTATTAGGGTTAGCCAGGCTTCCCATTAACCCCGATACCCCTATTTCAAGGCTTGAATTTGACATCGGTAAAAAACCGATCCTGCCACAAACAGTTTTTCCATTGCCAATAGCCGTTATACCAACTCCATTTATTGTGCCATCATTATTCAGTTGCTGCCCATTGGTCAGGCTGATATCATAACTCAGTTTCATACTTCCCAGTGGCAAACCGCCTTCTATTTCCACCCCAAAATCAGTACCTGCTACATCCATACCTATTGGGTCAGATGTCAGTTTATTGATCCATCCGGCAGCCAAACGTTTATTGTATATTCCAAAAGGCAGCACAAAATAACCACCCCTGATGATCAGATTTGGAGCAGCATAGTAAGAAATATCTGCCCAGTTTACACCAATATTTGTGCCGTCAAATGATGGCTCAAATTCAAGCAATAAATTATCGCCATGCCTCCAAAGGAACATAGGGCTGAATTCAAAACGATCAGCATCGCCTAAGCTATTGTACTTGTCTGTACTTTTAAGACCGCCAAGCGTGTTTGTTGTTGTTTGGTTTACAAATCCAAATGTAGTTAGACCAACAACCATAAACTGGCTTTCCGCAGCCTTCGTGACAGCAGCAGTTTGAGGCGCCTCAGGAATTGGAATATCCTGTGCTTGAACGCTATTCATTCCTGTGCAAAAGGAAATAGCTAATAACATTAGGAACGTTTTGGATTTCTTCATTTTCATATTTTTTTTATTTTTTAGTTAATAGATAGTATTTCAGTTTTATTCTTGTAATGGCCAAAAGTATTTATATGGAAAAGTGCACAACTATCCGAAACTTTTTTGCCT
>CAIRZD010000452.1 GCA_903882965.1 uncultured Bacteroidota bacterium | reverse complement strand
TTAGATTCAGAATGGTATTTAATGGGTGCTGTTATTGATCCTTCAACCAATAAACTCTATGTGTGCGGCCAGGTAAATCAATCTTTTGGAGCGGGCGTTGATACTTTTTTTGCGGCTGCGTTTGATGCAAGTAGGAATTTACTTTGGCAATATTTTGCAGGACACGGTAATGCCGAAGATGCTATTTCCTCAATTACTTTAGACCAAAGCAAGCATCTTCATTTTGCAGGCAATGCTGCATCGCCTACATTAGCTACAACCACTTTCTCTTTTAATGGCGATTCTGTATCAAATACACACTATGGTCTTTATGCGATGTCAGTAGTCCTTACTACCGACACGAATGGTCATCCGGAATGGATTAAAAAGTTTGACGGTTCACTTGATGTAAATGGCTTCAATTCTATCACCCAATTACCTAATAATAAGGTGGCTGCTTTTGGTACTTTTGTAGGTAAGATAATAGACAATCAAGGAGACAGTTTAGTTACTCCTGCTGGGGATGGGTACAGCCCTTATTTAGCTATTTATGATTCAGCAGGCGATCTGCAAACTGTACAACAAACCTTTGGGGATGGATTTTATAACGTAGGTATTGCCATTACATCAGACAAAGTTGGCAATATATACATAGGCGGTTACGTTACAGATAGTATTTGGGCGGGGCCCCCTGCAATACCGGCCTATCATTCTATAGGCGGCAACACAGATTTATTTGTAATGAAATACGGCGTTGATTGCAGTTGCACAAGTATGCCTATAGCCAATTACTCAGATACTGGCACTTCCACCATTGGCTTTACCTATACTGGCACAACATCTGGCATAGATAGCGTGGTATGGAATTTCGGAGATGGCTCTGCTACAATAACAGGCATTACGCCCTTCCATACCTATACTGCATCAGGCACATTCAATGCATGCGCTACTGTATATACCAGTTGTGGTAGTGATATACATTGCAGCGAGGTTGTTGTTCCCTGTTCTATTGTTCCAACATCATCCTACTCACATGCAGGTGTTCCAATCGTAAACTTTACATACACTGGCACTACATCGGGTATAGATAGTGTCATATGGCAATTTGGCGATGGTGGTGTGGGCAACGGGCTTACACCAACACATACTTACACGGCATTAGGCACCTATACAGTTTGCGCCACCGCCTATACCGTCTGCGATAGTAATACATTCTGCGATACGGTTGTGATAGGCACGTTAAGTGCATCTGCGCTTAATGTTTCAAACGTGCAAGTATTCCCTAACCCCGCAAATGATAAGTTATACATAACAGACATTGTGCAAAGCACAAGCTATCGCCTACTCAATGTTACGGGTGAATGTATGCAGCAAGGAATCTTAAAGTATGGCAGTAATGCACTTTCACTGAAAACCTTTGCACAAGGCATTTATATTTTAGAAATGACGGGATCGGATGGTGAGCGGAGTATGGTGAGGGTGGTGAAGGAGTAACCCCACAACTGCACTCACTCGACCTCGCAACTGCGCTCACTCGACCTCACCCTCTCCTTCAGCCTGCCCTGAGCTTGCCGAAGGGGAGAGGGCCGGGGAGAGGTAAATAAGTGTATACACTATCCAACCTCATACTTCTACACCCCCTAATTTTGGTCTAAAATAGTAAATGCAAAAACAACTAATCACTACATACGCTCATTCCACCGGTTGGCCAAAAGGTCTGCACAGGTTACCACATGCCCACAAGCCCCTTTGCAAAAAAAAAGCCCTCATATACTACACTGCACCTCCATGTGCGATACTGCGCTCATTCGACCTCACCTCTCCTTTGGAGAGGCCGGGAGAGGTCCCTATACATCTCAATTATAACAAATTATTAAATAAACATTTTAATATCCACATAATATCGACACCAGATTTTTTCACAACTCAACACATAATAAAAATCATGTATCGTAACAAAACAAAAAAAAATTGTCTGGCACTGTGGCAAACCCGGTACATTTTGAGATATTTTGAGACATTTTAGGGACATTTTCCCCAATCACAAAAAGAATAAATAAACTTAACTAACACCATATTTTATCATCAACAAATACACCACCCGAAATCGTTACCTTGTATTGAAAAACTAATCCAATGAATAAATCGGTCATCATAATAGTTATAGCAATATGGATGCTTTGCACCCTGTATCTTACTTTCGGTAGGATTTATAATTTCCCATACTGGCGTTATGCAATGGGTGGCACCTGGGTCGCCAGCCTGCTGCTATTGGTCTGCATAGTTATTTTTATCAAAAAATATAAAAGCAAATAATGCAGTAAGTTTGAAAAAGATAGTGATTGAGTGAATTTTATAAATTTACCCCCTTTTATGAAGCAAATGATGAAAAATAAAGATTACATGACACAAATACGGCTTTATATTTTATTGCCTTTTCTTTTGATTTTATCCTGCTCAATAAATGCCGGCGCCCGTCACTTCAGGGATACCGTACACTTTAAAAAGAATATAGCCGAGAAAAATGCATTAGTATTAACGGACAGTGCATTAAATGAAATTGGCATTGATAGTATCTTAAATAAAATTGAGAATGTACATAATACGCTTTATCGGATCATTAATGCCACAAGCGTTGGCTTCAATACACAGGAAGTAGAAGAAAACCTCCCGGAGATCGATTCAAACATTGAAATAATTGATGAGAACTTATCGATCTATACCAATGTACTGGATGTCAAGAACCTGCAGATGTTTGATGTCTTACTTTCTAGTTTGCAAAATCAACTTACCGATTGGCGCAATTTATTATTTAAATACGATAAAGAGCTCGTAACCATGAGTGATGAAATGGGGGCTTTTAAAAGAGATACACTTTTAAAAGAAATAATTGCAGATTCAGCTTTTAGAAGTCTCTATATAAATGAAATAAACGACCTCAAAAGTAAATGGCGTGTAGCAAAGAAATCTATAAGCGATAATATTTCCCGCATTAACCAATTACAGGCATACGTATCCAACGAGTATTTTACAACGATAGACCTGCAAAATAAAAGTATAGAGCTACATAAACGAGTAAGTGGTAAAACATTGGGAAAAGAATACGATTATTTATGGAACATCAAAAACATACCTGTAAGCGATACTACCCAAAATGACCGATTGGCAAAACGAGCTTACCTCGGGCAAAAAAAAATATTGCACTATTATTTCAAAAGGAACGTCAATAACCAGCTATGGATGCTGTTTGCGGGGGTTCTTTTTCTTATTTGGATATTCAGAAATTTTACGAAAATAGGAAAGAGCCCTGGTAAAGAAAACACACCACTGACCCCTTTCAGGCTAATTAATAAAGTACCTGTACTTGCCACACTCGTTGTCCTATTTAACATCGCCCCGTTTTTTGATTTGCACCCGCCCACAGCTTATGTAATAATTACTGGTTGGCTGCTTGCTATTGTCGTTACAATTATGTTATCAAGAACCTGGTCAAAAAAATATTTTATTATTGGCTTGTTATCGCAGGGCTTTATGCTATTTCATCTGCCACGGGGCCGTTGCTTACTCCTGATTTAGGATTCCGTATTTTCCTGCTGTCATTTAATATTATCTCTTTGGCTTTTGGAATATTTTGGTTCCGGGCAATCGGGAAAAATACAATCGCTTTTTCAGTAATGATCAAGATCGTTTCAATCATTTGTATTGTTTTTAACCTTACCGCAATTGTTTGTAATCTGTTCGGAAGATTAA
>CAIRZD010000451.1 GCA_903882965.1 uncultured Bacteroidota bacterium | reverse complement strand
CCATCACGGTAGTGCGGCAACTTGCTACCAGCTTGGGCATAGGGCGCGGGTCTTTTTCAGATCCCTTGCTTACCTCCACCAGGCAGGTACGGCACTTACCTCCGCTATCCTTCAGCTTGCTGTAATAGCACATAGCAGGCGGGGTAACGTCTCCACCTATCATACGCGCGGCATTCAGGATAGTAGTACCGGCAGGCACTTCTATGCTGATGTTATCAATCGTTACTTTAAATTTTGGTTGTTCTGACATATAAGTCAAAAATTAAAAAAGCTATTGCTTATAATGTAATATTTATAAAATCCACCTTATGCTGTTGCAGCCACATGTATCGGATCAGCATAATGCGCCAATCCAAAATTACGTTTCTGCGACTCATCAGGGTTCAATACATGCCATTCAAATTCATCCCGGAAGTGGCGGATGGCAGCAGCTACCGGCCACGCAGCGGCATCACCCAGCGGACAGATGGTATTACCTTCTATCTTACGCTGAATATCCCAAAGCAGGTCTATATCACTGATCTTCCCTTTTCCGTTTTCAATATTCTTCAGTATCTTATACATCCAGCCGGTGCCTTCACGACAAGGGCTGCACTGTCCGCAACTTTCATGATTGTAAAAACGTGCAAGCGTCATAGTATGGCGTACTACACATTGGTCTTCGTCAAATACTATAAATCCACCGGAACCAATCATTGAACCGGATACAAACCCGCCATCCGACATACTTTCGTAATTCATCAGGCGTGTTTCGCCTTTAGCGGTTTTCAGCAAAAGGTTCGCAGGCAATATAGGTACAGAAGAACCGCCTGGTATACATGCTTTCAGGCGTTTGCCTTTAGGTATGCCACCACAATATTCATCGCTGAAAATAAATTCTTCTACAGATATGGTCATATCAATTTCATAAACCCCCGGTTTATTGATATTACCGCAAGCCGACATTAGTTTAGTGCCTGTTGATTTGCCAACGCCGATCTTAGCGTATTCATCACCACCCATATTTATTATAGGTACTACCGCTGCAATTGTTTCTACATTATTTACCACTGTTGGGCGCATCCACACACCCTGTATTGCCGGGAATGGTGGCTTCATACGTGGGTTGCCACGTTTTCCTTCCAGTGATTCGATCAATGCAGTCTCTTCACCGCATATATAAGCACCGGCACCGCGATGCACATATATCTCGCAATCGAAACCTGAACCAAGAATATTTTTACCTAACCATCCATTGTGCTTAGCTTCTGCAATTGCTCTTTCTAAAATCTCGGGTATCCACGCATACTCCCCGCGGATATATACATAAGTGGCATTACTACCCAACGCGAAACTGCTTATAAGTAGCCCTTCAATAAAAAGATGCGGATGAAACTCCATCAGGTAGCGGTCTTTGAATGTGCCCGGCTCTGATTCATCTGCATTACAAACCAAGTGGCGTGGCACACCTTCAGGCTTCGCAAGAAAGCTCCATTTCATGCCGGTAGGGAAACCTGCACCACCACGGCCACGAAGACCGCTCTTCTTCACTTCTTCCACTATATCTGCAGTAGACATTTTGAATGCCTTCTCCGCCGCACGGTAACCACCATGTTTGCGGTAGGTATCATAATTTTTGATACCTTCTACTTTATCGTGCTCTAATAATAATTTTATTCCCATTTCAGTACTACTTAAAACTCCTCACTAATTTTTCAAATTCCTCAATGCTTATTTGCAAATCTTCTTTTATTATTTTTCTTAAAAGCCCTTTAGGCAAGTCTTCATTTTTATGAACCGGTACTGTTGTTACTCTACCATCATCATGTTTTAACCGGTGATGCGAACCATTAATCCTGACAAGTTTAAACCCAAGCTTTTCTAAAATCTTAATTAGTTCTTTACCACTTATTACAACTTGCTTATTGCTCATTATACGGCTATTTGCATTTCAATTTCTCTAAAACCGATAAAATGATTTAGCACATCTGGTTTTTCGTCAAGTAAGCACATTTCAATTACCTCATGTATGTTCTTCATAGCCTCATCAACCGTCTTCCCATAAGAATGACACCCCTTAAATACCGGGCAAGAAACGATATAAATATCATCCTCATCTTGCTCAATCAGGATTGGGAAGTGCATCTTTTGTGTGTTCATATTCATTTATATCAACTCTTATCAATGATCAAAATAAAATCTTCCATCGGGTCGAAGAAATAATCTGTCCAGCCGGCTTTATGGCTTTTCATTTCATCTTCATCCGGGAAGCCGGTATGATGTATGATTACCTTCGTACCTGCTTCATCTTCTTTCAATAAATAATGAACTTCGCTCGGTTTTGTTTCTTCCGGCCAATCACTTGTTTTCCATGTGTATGCCAGTTCATTCTTACTTGTCTCAAGCACTGTTCCTTTTACCCATCCGTCAAACATTTCAAATCTGCCACCTACTTTATTTTCCAGTACTGCTGCTCCCCCACTCCATTTTCTGATCAAAACCGGATCAGTAAGCAATTCCATCACTCTTGCCGGTTTCCCGGATAAAATAAACTCAAGTGCAAGGTCGAAAGCCATAGTTTAATTTTTTGCCTGCCCTCTTAATTCGTCTATTAGTTTATCTATTTTTTCTTTTGTCAAATGCTCCCTAAAGGTTTTCCCCAGCTGCATCATTGGTGCATAACCACACGCGCCCAGGCACTCTGCGGGTTTTAATGTAAACAGGCCGTCAGCAGTGGTTTCCCCTTCGCTAATGCCAAGTTTTTCTTTTATGTACTCAATGATCTCGTCACTTCCGTTCAGCATACATGGCCCGGTACGGCACACTTCAAGCAAGTGTTTACCTACAGGTTTTGTATTCAGCATACTGTAAAATGTAGCTACTTCATATACTTCGATAGGCAGTATGTGCAATATCTCAGCTACATAATCCATAACAGGTGCATCCAGCCAGCCGCCGAATTCATCCTGGGCCATGTGTAGTAATGGTATCAATGCGCTTTTCTGCTTTCCTTCCGGATAATGCGAGATGAGCTCTTTTACCTCTTTTAATTTTTCGTCTGAAAACTTTATCATTTAATATTAATAAGCTGATTTGATGATTAGCTAATTTGCTAATCATTTTATGCGTCCAGTTCTCCTGCTATTACATTCAAACTACTTAGTGTTATTACTGCATCACTCAGCAGTCCGTCCTTCACCATTTCAGGATATGCCTGGTAATAAATGAAACATGGCCTGCGAAAATGCAAACGATACGGTGTTCTGCCGCCATCGCTTATTAAATAATATCCTACCTCTCCGTTGCCACCTTCTACAGCATGATATACTTCACCTGCCGGAGCATCGATTTCACCCATTATTATTTTGAAATGCCAGATAAGCGCTTCCATTTTTGTATACACATCTTCCTTTGCAGGTATGTGAAAATGGTCTGCCTCCTTAGCATAAAAAACTTCCTTCTGATCAGGAAACTCTTTTTCTATTTTTTCAATCTTCTCCAGTGCCTGGTGTATGATGCTTACACTTTCCCAAATCTCGCCATTACGCACCATAAAGCGGTCATATACATCACCCACTGTGCCCACCGGTATCTTGAAATCAAAGTCTTCATAAGATGAATATGGCTGTGCTACCCGAACATCGTAGTCTACACCGGTAGCCCGTAAATTAGGCCCTGTAAAGCCATAGTTCATTGCTCTTTCGGCACTTATAGGGCCTGCACCTATACAACGGTCCATGAATATGCGGCTACGGTTCAGCAGCGCTTCAAATTCCTTCATCACTTTAGGGAAGGTCTTTAAAAAGTCGTTGAGTTTTAAGAAGGATGCAGGTGTAAAATTGCGCTCAAAACCACCTACTCGTCCAATATTAGTCGTAAGGCGGGAGCCGCATATCTCTTCAAATATTTCGTATATCTTTTCCCGATATTGAAATACATACGTAAATGGAGTAAGTGCACCGGTATCTACTGCAATTACGGAATTACAAACCAGGTGATCTGAAATTCTTGATAGCTCCATTATGATAACACGCAGGTATTCTACACGCTTAGGTAATTTCAGGCCCAGCAATTTTTCTATCGTCATGTGCCAACCCATATTGTTTATGGGTGATGAGCAATAGTTAAGCCTATCTGTAAGCGGTGTTATCTGGTAATACGGGCGGCGCTCTGCTATTTTTTCAAAAGCCCTGTGTATATATCCAATGGTAGGGACTGTTTCCAGCACACGCTCACCATCTATTTCCATGATATTTTGAAACACACCATGCGTAGCGGGGTGTGTTGGGCCCAGGTTAAGCGTAGTAGTTTGCTTCTGGAGCGACTCTTCAGAAAGCTTTATATGATGTTGTGTATGTGGTTGTAGTTGCTCTGACATTTATTTTATTTTAACCATTAACCGATTCACTGCCTGCGCGAAGTTTTTTACTTTCATTACTCCTTAAACGGCTGATGCTTTCGCCAATGTTCACTATTACAATACCTATTGCCAAACCTAATGACAGAGATCTTACTTTATCAGTACTTGATAATATAGCCGTACATATTGTCGCTAATAACAGGACATTTATTAACACAAGCCTGTATTTATAATAGGTATTAATTACCCCAGGGTTATCTTTAAAAAAATATAAAAGCAAATCTTCCATACTGCTCTATTTAAAAATTATTAACGCCCAAACATTTCATCATCTTTATCTCTTCTTGTAGGGTCTTCCATCGGATATTCTTTGCGCATAGGAAAGTAATCCATTTCATCAACGTTCAGAATACGAATGAGATTAGGGTGCCCGATAAAGTTGATACCAAAAAAATCATAGGTTTCACGTTCCATCCAGTTAGCTCCTGAAAAAAGCTGGGTTGCAGTATATACATCCGGATTTTCAATGGGCACATATATTTTCAGGCGCAGACGAATATTATCTATGAGGTTGTGCAAATGATAAACAACACTTAATTCTTCTCCCTTCCTGTCAGGGAAATGCACTGCGGTAAGATCTGTAAGAAATCGAAAGCGAAGCTCTTCATCATCATAGAGGAATTGCATCACTTTCAGGTTCATTTCGGCAGGCACCCTAAAGGTTTGTAGTCCATAGGGCACTTCCCACTCCGTGAGTTGTTCACCGAACTTATCTGTGAGCCGTTGCTTTATTATTTCGTTTGTTAAACCCATACCCCAAACCCCTAATGGGGCTTTCTTTTTTTATTAAAAATTATCATTCACATGCCCAATTACTAACTTACTGTATTCCGTAACTCTCCATCAACTCTTTATACACGCCACTACTTCTTCTGCGCAGGCTTTCATTCTGTACCAGGTCCTGTAATTTCAGGATACCATCTAATATTCCTTCCGGCCGCGGCGGACAACCCGGCACATACACATCTACCGGTATCACCTGGTCAATACCCTGCAACACAGAATAAGAATCAAATATACCACCGGTAGACGCACAGGCACCGATAGCAATAACCCAACGGGGCTCAGCCATTTGCAAATAAACCTGGCGCAGGATCGGGCCCATTTTTTTAGCAATGGTGCCGGCAACAAGCAGCATATCGCACTGGCGTGGTGTGAATCCCATACGCTCGGCACCAAAACGGCCAAGATCATAATTAGAGCCCATGGTAGCCATAAATTCAATACCACAGCATGATGTAGCAAATGGCAATGGCCATAGGGAATTTTTGCGGGCAAGGCCTACCACCTTATCAAATGAGGTAGCATGAAACCCTTCACCAGAGTACCCTTCAGGTATCTCCACGAATTTTATTTTGGTATTATATTGAACCGGACGAGGCATAAAAAATTAAAAAGCAAAATTAAAAAATTAAAACGCACTCAAATAGCATGGATCAAACGGTTCTTTTCATTGTTATCAGACTTGATGCAATAATTTTTGAAATCTCATCCGCCTCATTGATCAATGTATTTATTCTATTTTTATCATTAAAAAACTATCTCGTATCAAACAAAGCCAATATTTAGTTTCGTTTGCGGATTTTAGTGAAATGTGATAATAATTGATCACATCTTTTTTTGTACTACCCCCGCCTCCTTCTATAACATTCGCTCCTATAGATGTACCACATCTTACTAATTGGTCGAATAAAGAAAAATAAATTCGCTCATATTCAGTTGTTTTGATAAAGTTTACCAGCGATAATGAAAACAGATAACACCGCTTCTTAATGTCGAATGGTTTTTGAATATCAGTCATCACATTTATCTTTTAAGTAATTCTCACTCGACCAAGTTTTACTTTTTAATTTTTACCTTTCCATTTTTTCTAGTCTTCCCAATCTAATGCACCCTTCTTCACAATATATATAAACCCACACAAAAAGAAAGCTACAAACAGTACTACTTCCATAAATCCATCCTGACCCAAAAAACGAAAGTTAACCGCATACGGGTAAAAGAAAATAACTTCAACATCAAACAACACAAATAGGATGGCAACAAGGAAATACTTGATCCCCATTGGCTGCCTGGCATTACCAACAGAGGGAATCCCGCTTTCGAAATTGATAAGTTTATCGTGAGTTTTTCTTCTGGGGCCGAGCAGATGTGTGGCACCCATCATTACGATTATAAATCCTATTGCAATAACCAATTGAAGGGCTATCGGGAAATAATTAAATGGCGTGTTATGTTCCACTGCCAGCAATAAAAGATTCATATATTGGTCCCCTTACTTAGAAAACGTGTTATGGAATAAACAAAGTTACAGTTATGCGGCGAAAATGCAAACGTATTTTAACTAATTAATAAGAATTACACTTAAAAATATTTGCAGCAATTCGACTAGTTTCAATTAATTAAAATGCAACTAAATACCATATTGTCTTATTTGTTGTAAACAATACCAAACATTTTCCAGGTTTTTGTGCTTTCATATAAGTGCTGCATAGGGTTTTCGGCCGGGCCGCTTTTACCACCTTTACCACGCCCGCCGCCACCACCACGTCCACCCATTCCGCCACCATTGCCGCCCATGCCACTCATACCTGAGCTGCTATTCTCAGCACCTTTTGAAGAAGGCTGCTTAAAGCCTTTTATTGCAAAACATACACTGATGGGTTTATCCGCATCTTTGGCGGTTATTATATCTTTATTATAAATTGCTTTGAACGGAACTACTGCTTCCCATACCAGTTCTTTGTATTCATCAATACCTGCGCTCACCATAATACCACAAGGTGCTGCTTGGGAAACCATAAACCCGCCATTGCATTTAATAAAACCATCAAGCGAAAACTGGTTTGCGCTTTTTGTCATCTTACCTAATTTCACATCTATTTGTTTGCTTGCGAACTGGGCTTCACCATCTTGTTGCTTACGACCACTACCGCCCTTTGGTATATCGATCTCATCATTGTCATTAGGTAAAGGAAAATTAATATGAAAATCGGCCTCTTTACCCCCACCTGTATCTATTGATACAATCATACCTTGTTTCAATATCTTGGTTTGTGTCATTTCATCACCTGTCTCCATTGTTATATATAGGAATTGCCCATCATTAGAAGTTGCATATGCGATCTTAGCTTTGGAATCAAAATTTGGGTAAGGTGAAGGCCAGTCTTTACTATCTCCATCTATTGTTATGGGCGTTGCCTGCCATGTGCCGGGCATAATGTCCTTAGATTTACCGGAATGGTGGGAACTACCACAGGATAAAGAAAACATTATTAATATGACCAAAACCCCGGCAGTGATATATTTGAGTAACATATGCGCTATTTAAACGCAAAGTAAAGCAGTATCCGGGCAAAGAACTTGTATTTAAAAACAAAATATGCTGAAAAAGCGGGCTTTTTACCAACTATATGAAAGTGTTAGGCTGTCTATTTAAATATGAGCATATTTTTTTTCGAATTTAAAAATATTGATTTATATCTTTATTTTCACAAAATTGTAACTCTTGCTTAAAACTGATTCTAATGAAAAAACTCTATTTCCTTGCTTTAATATCTCTATCAGCTGTCTTTTTACCAATAATATCAATTGCGCAAATAACTGTTGTACCCGGAGTTACTGCGGCTGTAATGGCTAATAAGCTTGCCGGGCCCGGGGTTTTAGTGCTCAACCCTGTGCTTACATGCGCATCAAATGCTTATGGTACTTTTGCAGGTACCTCTACTTTAAGTTTTGATAGCGGTATAGTGCTTACAAGCGGACAGGCGCAAACTGCAGGAGGCGTAATAGGTGTTAATGGACCTGCTTCCAATTTTGCAAACACAGCTAATGGCACTCCCGGAGACCCACAACTTACTACTCTGGCAGGCCAACCTACAAATGACGCATGTATACTACAGTTTGATTTCCGTCCTATCGGTGATACGGTAAAGTTCGATTATGTATTTGGCTCTGAAGAATATACAGACTACACCTGCTCTTCTTTCAATGACGTGTTTGGTTTTTTCATTACCGGACCGGGATATGGAGCAGCTACAAACCTTGCCAAGGTTCCGGGTACTAATATACCCGTATGTATCAACAGTGTGAACTGTGGCGCCACTGGCGGATATTCAACATCAACTTGCAATGCATTAGGTGCCGGCTCACCATTTTGTGCCTATTATGTAAATAATATCGCAGGCACAACGATTACGTATGACGGACTGACCAAGACATTAACTGCCATTGCTTCAGTAACACCCTGCGATACTTATCATCTAAAGATAGGTGTTGCAGATGCCAGCGATGAAGTATATGACTCAGGCGTATTTTTAAAGGCAGGTAGCCTTACCTCTTTAAGTTTTTCTACAACTTCGCAAGGTATCGATCCGTCCGATACCGGTTTTGCATCTCAGTATTGCATCAGAGGCTGCTCACCCGGTAAGTTTGTTTTTACTAATACCGGGTCAACAACCGACTCCATTACTATTCATTTTATAATCGGTGGCACCGGTGTAAACGGTGTTGATTATACCACCATAGCAGATAGTGCCATTATACCCGCACATGATTCTACTGATACCGTTTTTATTCATGGCCTGACAAGTGCAACCGGAACAAAAACCGTAGAATTATATATCATTGCCCCATACACATGCGGCGCAGGTGTTGTTATACTTGACAGCGTTGAATTGACTATATACGATTCAGTATCGGTGCATATAATTACACCTGATACTGCAATATGCATAGGCCAGGATGTACTTATACACACTGCAAGTTCCTTCCCTTTAAATTATTTATGGTCACCGTCTTCTACTCTGAATAATGATACATTACTCAGCCCAACAGCTACGCCCACTATTACCACTACCTATACTATTATTGGAACATTACCTAACTCCGGATGCCCACCTACAGCAGCTTCCATAACTATTTCAGTTTACACGCCTCCTACACTTAATGTGGGTCCGGCTATACAAAAAACATGCGTTGGTGTGCCTTTACAACTGGATGTCGCCGTTACGCCGGCGGGCACCTATCAATACAACTGGACACCCACAACTTATCTAAACAACAGCACCATTGCTAATCCTGTTGTCACACCCGGTGTGGCCGGCAACTTTGAATACGTAGTAAATGTGGCCCACATCGGTGGCGGATGCGGCACTGTTGATTCTTTCATTTTACATGTGTTACCTAATACCTTCACTTTAGTTAATCCTGATACCGGTATTTGTTATCCTCCGGGTACTTATCAAATGGTGGTGATCGGTGATACCGAATTCTCTTACCATTGGTCGCCAAGCTTTGGCGTTTCAAATCCTAATATCAGTGATCCTACTATAAGCCCTACTTACAACATCACATATACCGTTACAGCATCTTATCCGAGCTGCCCCGATTTGCACCATACTATTACATATACTATACAGCACCCTGTAGTAAACATAGAACCACGTGATACTACTTTTTGTATCAGCATACCTTATCATATTCCTGTAAACGTATTCCCTGCCGATTCTCCGTATACTATTACATGGTCGCCTATTGGCCCAGGCACGCCAATTTCCGGCTTATCAGACCCTACGATCTTAGAGCCTGATTTCTTTAGTTCAAACGCAGGTTCTTATACTTATTATATTAAAGTACAAAGCTCTTTGGGCTGCCTTAGCTATGATACCGTTACATTTAACCTTGCACCTCCTATCAATCTCACACTTACTCCGGGCAATACTACTATACCATATGGCAGTACATTACAATTACAGGCAAGCACCCTTGCGCCTAACCCTATTTATTTTTATTGGACCCCCGATAATGGCACACTCAATAATCCTAACATAAATGACCCCATCGCTACTCCTGTTGATTCGTCTACCACTTATATGGTATATGCCATGAATGAATACGGATGCAGGGATTCTACTTCAGTTACCGTAAAACTTGATTACGAGGGCGATTGCATACCTACTGCATTCACCCCTAACAATGACGGGCTCAATGATATCTTCAGGCTTTGTAATAGTATGCGGTTTGAAAAACTTGTTGACTTCAGAGTATTCAATCGTTGGGGGCAATTGGTTTATGTAAATACAAATGATGCTTCAAAAGGCTGGGATGTTACTTTTAACGGTGTACCCCAGTATATAGGTGTCTACAACTATATTATCATTATTTCCCGCACCGATGGCACTAATAAAATATTTAAAGGCGATGTTACATTGATACGCTAACAGAAACATAAAAAAGCGGCCGGGCATAAAACCTGGCCGCTTTTTTTTATAAAAATTATTATTCCCTGCTACTTCACACCCATCTCACCCAATATTGGTGTTACAAAATTGGCTAGTTCTTTTATATACCCCGCCGAAAAATCGAACTTTATCCCTGCTGTCGAATAAAGTTCTTTAAGTGTTTTGGTATACCCAATACTCAGCGCACTCATATAGTTACCAAGTGCCTGTTCTTTATTCTGTCTGTATTGCCGCCACATGGCTATCGCTCCCAGCTGCGCTATACCATACTCTATATAATAAAACGGCACTTCAAACAGGTGTAATTGTTTTTGCCAGAAATTAGTACGGTATTCTTCAAAGCCGCTCCAGTCAGTAATGCCTGTAGAGAATTCATTAAGAATAGATAACCATGCTGCTTCCCGGTCTTTTAAACTATGCCCCGGGTTAGTATATAGCCAGTGTTGGTATTTATCAATTGTTGCTATCCACGGCAATACAGAAATGATACGCTCCATCTCTTCTAGTTGTGCGCGCTTCAGTTCTTTTTCATCTTTAAAGAATACATCCCAATGCTCCATTGAGAATAGCTCCATGCTCATACTTGCAAGCTCAGCTATCTCCATAGGGTACTCCTTAAAAGCAGATAATGCAAGATCATGTGATAGGAAAGAATGTACTGCATGACCGCCTTCATGCATCATAGTGATCACATCGCCCATTGTTCCTGCGGCATTCATAAATATGAAGGGCACTCCTGTTTCTGCCAGCGGGCAGTTATATCCGCCCGGCGCTTTGCCCTTTCGGCTATCCAGGTCCAGCCGCTTCATTTGCTGCATGGTCTCCAGGCACCCACTGAAATAAGGGCTCAGCCTATCAAATACCTGTATCGCTTTTTCATTCAGCTCTTTCCCGTCTTTAAATGGGTGTAGCGGTTCTATGCCCACCGGCTCTGCATCACCATCCCATGGGCGCATTACATCAAGTCCCAATCTTTTCTGCCTGTTTTTTACCAGCATGGCATGCAAAGGAATGATGTGTTCTTTCACAGCATCATGAAAAGCAAAGCAATCAGCAACGGTATAATCAAACCTACCCAATTCCCGAAACTTATAATCCCTGTAGTTTTCAAAACCTGCGTTCACAGCTATCTGCTGGCGTATGGTTAGCAACTTATCAAAAAGTTCGTTCAGCTTATCTTTATCTTCCAGCCTCCGGATAGCTACTTTAGTAAATACTGTTTCCCGCAAGGCACGGTCAGGGCTATGCAGAAATTTTGCAGCCTGCTGCAATGTATATTCCTTACCATCCACTTCAACGCCCATTGCTCCTGATATTACACCATACTGCTGTGCCATCAGGTTCATATCTGCCTGTAGCGGCACATTCTCATCACGGTATAGTTTTATTGAATTATCTACACCGCGCAGGTATGGGAAGTATAAATTTTTATCCAGCTCACTGGTAAACGCACATGCCAACAATTTCTTATTCAGCTCAAAGCCATAGGGTTTTATCTTCGGCTCTATCTCCATACAGAAATAAGTGAATGCTGCTTCATACTCTTTATTAGTAGTATCGCATGTCATATTTATTTGTCTCCAGCATGCGTCTTCGCTTACTACCGCTTCCAGCTCGCTTATATCATTCAACCATTTTTCAAGTGCTGCTTTATTATCAATCCCTCTGTTTTGAAGTTCTTCAAAATAGGGTTGCAGTGCTTCCCAATCAGTCACTTTAAAATCAGTGGGTAAGAATTCTCTTTCTTTTTGTTTCAATGGAACAAATGCTCTGGTCATGCTATCTTTTTTCAACCTGCAAAGTACGGTAAGGAATGCTCACAGAAAAAAGCAGCTGATGGCATGGTTTACTTTCTATCCTTCACTACTCCATAGATAAGAGAAAAAATATTTTGAATCATATTGTTTTATATATAAATGTGAGATTCATTTAAAATTATAGCAACTTAAACATTCCATTATTTTATAATGATATAGAATTGGAACATATGGCGGGTTTTTTAACCAAAATTTGATCGTTTTTCATTGATTGTCAGCCATAAATTCCAGTGGGATATTATTTAGCATTATATCTATAAAAGTGATTGCCCGCCTGCATAATTCCATTTTTTTCCTACCTCCGCTAACACTACATTTGTATCAAGTTGTGAATTTAATGGGTTAGTAAGTAAGAGCTGCCGGATTCCTCCAGCGGCTCTTTTTCTTTGTCCTCAACAACCATTTCAGCACAAGTGGTTTATCTTAAAATGATAACCTCATCAACAAGTTACCCCCAATTTATCGCACCACTCTTCCCCACTGATTTTTATCCTGTACTTTTATTCTGAAATTTTATTTCACATTTATATTTCTATTTAATAAAAAATATTCCCGCTCTGCGGAATAGTATATGGCTAAAATCAAATCAGCTTTCTTTTGCCAACAATGCGGATACGAAACTCCTAAGTGGACAGGTAAGTGCCCGTCATGTGGTGCATGGAATTCATTCGTTGAAGAAGTAGTGCAACGTGATGATAAATCTAAACCTGATGCCGTAAGCTGGGACGATGATAAAAATAAAGATCAACGTAAAGCACACAAGCTCGATGAAGTAGAACAAACAGAACATGCACGAATGATGTCGCCCGACAGCGAACTGAATCGTGTGCTTGGTGGAGGCCTCGTTCCCGGCTCTGTGGTGCTGATAGCCGGCGACCCCGGTATAGGTAAGAGTACATTGTTCCTGCAACTGGCATTGCATTGGAGAAGCATCATCACCCTCTATGTATCAGGCGAGGAAAGCGCACAACAAATAAAACTCCGTGCCGATCGCATTGGTGTGAAAAATAATAACCTATACCTGCTCACTGCTACAGATACCAATACCCTCTTCCAGGAAGTGAAAAAGGTGCGGCCACAACTACTCATCATAGATTCTATACAGACTCTCGAGTCTCCTTATGTAGAATCTGCTGCCGGTAGTGTATCGCAGGTGCGCGAATGTGCCGCTGAGCTGCAACGGTTTGCAAAAGCTACTAATATCCCGGTGTGCATCATAGGCCACATCACAAAAGATGGCAGCATTGCCGGGCCAAAAGTATTAGAGCATATGGTTGATACCGTGCTCCAATTTGAGGGCGACCGCCATTATGCCTACCGCATACTGCGCACACTTAAGAATCGTTTCGGCTCTACATCAGAACTGGGTATATACGAAATGGTGACCCAGGGCATGCGCGCCGTAAGCAATCCATCCGAGATATTATTGTCGCAGCACGATGAGCCGCTCAGTGGTGTAGCCATTGCCGCAACTATGGAGGCATCGCGCCCGCTCATGATCGAGGTGCAGGCATTAGTTACCACAGCAGTTTACGGCACACCCCAGCGCACAGTTAGTGGCCTCGACCTTCGTCGCCTGCAGCTGCTCCTCGCCGTGCTCGAAAAACGTGGTGGTTTTCACTTCGGTGCCAAAGATGTATTTGTAAATATAGCCGGTGGCTTAAAGATAGAAGACCCCTCCATAGAGCTCGCACTCGTATGTGCACTCCTCTCTTCATACGAAGACAAAGCCCTGCCATCCAACATTTGCCTCGTAGGCGAGATAGGACTAAGCGGAGAGATACGCGCCGTAAACCGAATAGACCAGCGCATTGCCGAAGCCGACAAGCTTGGCATGGATGTCATCTTCATACCAAAGGCCAATGCCAAAGGCCTCGATAAAAAGAATTATAAAATAAATATAAAGACTGTGAATAAGGTGGAGGATGTGTATAAAATGTTGTTTTAACCGAGACATCACTGCGAGGCACGAAGCAGTCTCACGAAATGAGTACTTTAAATTAACAACCTATGACCACAAAAGAGATTTATGATTTAATATACGCTTCCAAAAGAGGTGAAGAGACATATAATAATATTCTAAAAGTAGTTGAAGCCAATTTAGACGTAATTGACAATGATATTGTTTTCAAAGATTCCGAGAAACAAAATTATTCTGTAGT
>CAIRZD010000450.1 GCA_903882965.1 uncultured Bacteroidota bacterium | reverse complement strand
TTTCCTAAATGACTGGTATTTTCTATTGTAATTTTCCCTTAGTACTTTATCTGATAATATTCTTTTTGCCTCATTAATTTCCTGCATTATCTTATTTGAATCAACGCCCGAATTTCGGTCAGGATGGAATTTTAAACACAATTTTTTGTACGCGATATTAATTTCGTTTGCGGTAACACTTTGGTTTATCCCCAGTACGGAGTAATAGTCTATAAACGGACTCATAATTTAGCTTCAGTTTTATTTAAAAGAAAAACACGGAACCAATGTCCTTATTAAAAACACCGCTATCGTTTCTTATTTTTCAACTGCTTAATAAATTCAATACACTCATTAAGCCCCATTAGCTTTTGCTGATACAAAACCTTGTGACAATAAACTTTCGCAACAGGTGGACCTGAATGATCAGTCTTACTACCATTCAAATTATGAGATGCTGATTTTATGTTCATGTGGCTACATTAGAAGGGCTCCCTGTTTTATCTACAGGAAGCCCTTTGGTAAATAATAGTTTGTTACTTCTTTACATCCCAGAACAGTTCTTTAGTATCCGGATTTTCTTTGTTCCACTGTGCCAATGCTTGCAGGCCCTTTTGTTGATCCGATTCAAGCACCAATAGATGCCCCTTGTAGCTATCGGCAGCCTTGGAAAATTTTATACTTTTTACTCCTTTTGAACGCATAAAGTCCTTAAGAAAATTGCGGTAGTAATGATAGCAGGTTGCAGCCAGTTTGATTTTCTTACCGCCGATAGACAGTTCCTTGCCAACTGTTGCAGGCTTTTTTGTTACAGGTTTTGCTGATTTGGTTGCTGCGGCTTTCTTTTCAGTTTTAGCTTTTGGCTTGCTTTCAACTTTAGTTACTGATTCGGTCGCAACTACATCTGTCGGTTGTTCGGTTACATTCTCAGTTGCTGGCGGTTCTGCATTTTCATTAAGTTCTACAACAGTAACTCCTGTTACTTTGCCTGATTTGTTCGTAGCCACTTTTTTTGAGTTCTTACTTGTGGCGGGATTAGCGCCATTGCTCTTTTTGGTTGTTGTTTTCGTTGACATATTTTATCGTTTTTATTGAGGCTAAGTTCCCCCTTAAGTGCCGATAAACCCCAACGATCTTAGCTATGGCGGCACCAGTTTTAGCTATGGATAAACACCGTTATCGACACGCTAGTGCAGCGTTATAAAGCACATAAAATCCTGCCAACACTTTTCATTAACAGCACAACAAAAACATAAAATAATACAAAATATAAAGGATGATTCATCCTTTATATGCAATAAAAAATAAATTCTATGCAATACAACAATATTTCGAAAACACCAAAAATATATTTGGCTATTTCAAAAATTTATGTTATCTTTGCGTAGAATTACACAAGATCATCCAAAAGGCTATTAGTAATTCTTTTTTAAAAGAATATCCCATCTATACCCGGAAATATTGTCTGAAAAGGCAATGTCATTCCGCTAGACCTGACAAAACAGGTTTTTATTTTCAGAAATGAATATTATTAACAGGCCGGGCAAGTTCCCTGAAACGGTTGCACTGATTATGTTCAGTTATGTAATCCCATACTTCATAGTATCTGGGTTACGAAGAAGAAAGAATGAAAATGAGGTTGGTTATCTATACCTAATTGTTCATGTTTTTACACTTAATACACGGGTTATCGTTGCGGATCCCCCATATTGGATTTGCTGAAACCATTAATACTGTATATGAGAATTGTAGAATTTAAGCGACGGATAGGAATGCCCATTTTGCCATTCATCAATGAAGTATTGGAAGTGTCCCCAAGCGATGAATATATCGAACCATTTGATGGAGGTGACAACACCAAAATCGTGCACAAAGCGAACATTTTCCTGATTGCTGTACTTAATAAGGCCAAAGACAATCCTGAAAAGTAGCGAACGATTTGGTGAGGGCCGCAACTTGATGACTCAGGTGAAGGGTCACATCAAAATTGAGGTATAAATAACTTCGTTACTCTCAAAAAATAATACGGGCGAATGATGCTTCGGGAGAGCCGAAGATGTGTGGATTTTACCATGACTGACACACTGTGAAACAAAGCCCATCGGTTCCTGACTTGCGAAAGTGAGTTTGGGCTGCTTATGTTCAATCTAAAAATTCCGGTTAACGTTCCGGTACAACAAAAACTAAGTTTGACGGAAGTCAACAGAACACTTTCCTTGAGAGAATTTGTGTTCGTAAGTACAATTGGACCTGATGCTAATAGCTTTTCAATCGCCATTAGGAAGTCAGGTTACAATTCACTTATTATACTGGTATCGCTGCGTATACCCCATGTCGGATTTGCTACAACTGCAAACACCGTGTATGAGATACGTAGGAAGTAAAAGACGGTTAGGTAGATTCTTTATCCGCCATATCCAAAGGGCATTAGAAGTCTATCCCAATGGTAAGTATATAGAACCATTTGTTGGTGGCTGCAATATGATTACCCAGGTGAATCACCATACCAAGATAGGGTACGATGCAAACAAATATCTTATTGCGCTGTTACACGAAGCTAAAAATAACCCAGACAAACTGCGCCAGTCCACATGCATTTCCCGTAAAGCTTACGAATATGTGAAGGCACATATGGACGAGTTCCAAGCTTGGTATGTTGGCGCAATGGGTTTTCTACCAACTTATGGTTGTATTTGGATGGGTTCATACATGAACGACAAGGAGCGTGGGCGGTTTGTAAAGGGTATCAACGGCCTCTTAAAACAAAACCTTGCTGACATCCATCTGATAAATTCGGATTATAGGAATATTCCAATAGGCAAAGGGAATGTGATTTACTGTGACCCACCGTACATCATTCACAATTATTATGGTATTCCTTTTAATCACGAAGAATTTTATGATTGGGTTCGTTATGCCAGCAGGGATAATATAGTATTCGTTAGTGAATACGAAATGCCTGACGACTTCGACTGCATATGGCAAATGCAAATCCGGCCACAGATAAACAACAACGGTCGACTACGGTATGAGAAATTGTTTATTTACCGTCCTTAGTAATTCAATGCCTATCAAAAAGCCACCAGTCCGCTGGTGGCTTTTTTAGTTTTTCGGCCGTAACCGTTTGCTGGCTTTGTGTAGTTCTTTTTATTTCTTCATTTTCGGTTGTTGAATCAGTGGAATTTTACTTAAATATTTAGGAATTTTGGGCCGTCTTTCATACACTGCATTATCGAAACTCAAGCAACTTCCGGATCTTAGGAAATCAACTATTTTGTCGAAATTATCAAGATTCAATGAGTTCATCATTGAATTGCCATCACGTTCTCGCTTTGTCAAATTACATGTTGCCAGTCTATTCAGGCGCTTATTAATGCCTGGTTGTAGCAGTTCAATCTTTTCACCAACTTTAAGCTTAAGTTGTTCTTTTGTCAATAACACCGAGATACTGTCAATGATGAGTTCCGAATCAGTACATGGTTTCTTTTCAATTTCTTTCAGTAATCGGAACTGCTCACCATCAATCAGACATTCTACAACATCGCTTAAGCTCTTCAATTCAGCATGAATGAAGGTACTTTTGTGATGTTTATTTTGAATCTGGTATTTGGTTTTATATTTTTTGTATTTCTCTTTAGATAAATCAATTCCACTTTTACTTAAGTCACTAAGGAAAGCTCCCAGCTTGGTCTTATCCAATGAAAACACATGCGCTCCATTTTGTGCATCAAAATCAGCATATTGTGGCTTGCTAGCATTATGAAGCGAAACGCGTTTGCGTATTTTCTTCTGCATTGAGTTAACAACACCGGCTCGCTCTAGCTTGACCAAACTTCGGTCAACTGTCGACCTTGTGAGGTTATGCTCTTGTCCCTTAGCAGTAATTTCATCACACCCAATATTGTCTTTTTCATTGACGATACCGATAATTGATGCGGCCCGTGAATCTGCCAAAAGACGCAAGGCTTTCCCGGCCTTAGATACGTTTTCTTTATTGAGCTCAAGCCAATTGATATTTGCATTTGCCATCAAAAAAGGATTTTCAACAAAGCTACATAGCCAAATACAATTCTCCATCTTTCCAGAATGGCAACCAAGTTACTGTAGTATTTTTTGGACAAGATTTTCAATATGGGAAAAGTAAAGTTGGATACGTATTAAGAGGTATTTTTATGGATGTGAATGTCAATTCGTTGCATAACAATTGATGAAAAAATACAATATTTACGAGTAAAGCCACGTAACTTTGTGGAGATTTCGTACGAATTCAAGTTTCAGGGTCTAGGTGTAACTGAAGTACAAAGAAGTGCCTTTCCTCTGAAATAAAATGGGCAAGTCGCATGGATAGTGCAGATCCTGCATAGTGCCTAACCAGTTGTAATCAAACGGCAAAAAGACTCCGTTGCATATTGTAAAAAAAAATCAACGCAATCTGCGACTGGGCATCTTTTGTCTTATTTCTAAAAAATTTAAAAAATAATAATATTATGAACAACAATAAAATTACATCGGTAAAAGCCGGTTTCGTGGGATTTGATCCCACAGTAGAAGGGATATTCAAATATGCAATAAATCCAAAATTTTTCAACAGTGCGGTTAAACATTATAATTATTATGCAATCCCTCCTGCATATGAAAAAAATGGCCGCTACTATGCCTTGGCATTTCCGAGTTCAATTAAGGCTATACTGGAAAATAAAGATGAAGAAATCTTGATTAATTTAATTGAGTTCAACGAAGCTAATATACTAGATTTTTTACTTGCTTTCCAATATCAGGAACACAAAGAAGAAAGATGTATGGCCGAACTGATAAAAGTTTGTCAGGAGTATGTGTTGACAGCTACAGGCAAGAAGTGGCTAAAAAAGAATACTAGCAACGAAGATAAGGAAGAACAATATGCTGAGTTGTTCGGCATCAGTAGCTATACAGCTAAATGTTATTTCAAGGTATTACAACCTCATAACAAAAAATACCTTGATAAGCTTGCGAAAAACTATAGCCTACACAATGCATACATGGACTGCTTAAAGGCAGAAAAAGGTGCCAAACCAGCGGGTGAAAAGCCAGCAAATGGGGATGGTGCTCCCACCAATGAGGAACAACAGTCTGATACAGCAGAGCAGCCAGTATCCATTGGCAATAGCGGCATACGACGTGCAAGGGCCGAAGAACCAGAGCCAATTCTAAGCGATGACGATTTACAAAAGCACTTTGAAGACCATAACGTTAAAGCGAACAGCAAACATGATGAGAGCGAGCCAGAACAAGAATTTGCGCTGAAAGTACTTGTACTTCTTCGTGATGGCACGCAGCTTGAGTTGGCTGGAAAAATTGACTTGGTAGTCGATGGTACATCAATCCGTTCAACTGAACAATTGACGAAGAACCCAGATGGTACATGGCGTCTTCCTGAGCATCACTCACCAGTGTCGCTTATGGTTTATGCCGAGGATGATGTCTACCCTGATCTCTGAGTCACATTAGTATTCACTTAACCTGAAAACCCCTATCACTTTCTTTATCCTAAAAAACGTAAAAATAAAAAAATATGAAAATGAAAATTAAGGGTATAATAATAAACCCCAACAACAAAACTATAACTGAAAGCTCAGTAACTGTTAATCTACAATCTCTCTACAAAATCATAGGTTGTAAACGCATAGAAGCGTTTTGTTCACCATCTTTAAATGCCAAGGATTGCTTCCTTTATGTCGATGCAGCAGGATTGTTGAAAGACAATTTCTATTTCAAAGTTGATGATACCCACATTGCAGGTACTGCAATATTATTCGGTGGCAATAAAAGCGGTATTGATGAGTCTGCTAAAATGAGTATCGATGAAGTTCGAAGAATCGTATCGTGGCAAGGGTTTCAAAAAGTTGATTCCCAGAGATGCACATCTCAGCTAGTTCAACCCAATGTCGACTCGAAGGAAGTTCATTTTAGCATTCAATTTGTGTCATTGATTGCAGGAATAGAAATTGAAGATCTGGAAAAAATGATTGCCGATGGGAAGGTTATTGCTAAGCAGAATGGTAATACCTGGCACTTATCAGGCACGGAGTTTGAAAAACTGCTATATCCAGAGTCGTGATCTTGTTTACCACCTATGAACCCCATCACTATTCAATTAACTATTAAATCAAATAACAATGGCATTACGCACAAAAATTGAGTGGACGGACCATACTGCAAACCTATGGCACGGATGCACAAAAGTTCATGAGGGTTGCCAAAACTGTTATGCCGCAAATTTTTCGCGGTGGTTGGGCAGAGATATTTGGGGTAACGACAAACCTCGCAGATTTATTATTTCTACTTGGGGTAACCTTGAGTTGTTTCAGAAGCTCGCAGCCCACAAAAACGCGATTCACCGCGTATTTATGGGATCAATGAAAGATGTTTTCGAACGTCCGATGCCGCTCGTTGATCACCACGGGGTTCAACTTGGTACCAACACGGGTGATTTACGGCAACAGTTGTTTCAAAATATCAGTAATGGCATGTATCCAAATCTGGATTTCCTATTGCTTACAAAGCGGCCCAGTAACATTAACAAGTATATTCCAGAAGCATGGATATCGAATCCGCCAAAGAATGTAATGTTTGGGACTTCACCTGTGAATCAAGCGACTGCTAATATTCTAATCCGGCAGCTAGGCAATGTCAATGGCAGAAGATTTCTTTCTGTGGAGCCACAGCTTGACAGACTAACCTTATTGCCATGGTTGCGTGCAGGTGTCCTTGATTGGGTAATTGTTGGAGGTGAAAGTGGGCGGAAAAAACGGATCTACAATACCGACTGGGCAAGACAACTTCGAGATGAATGCAAGATCACTCGAACGCCATTTTTCTTTAAGCAAGTAGACGGGGTAAAGACCATACCTAAAGATTTAATGGTAAGGGAATTCTACAAAAAAGAAAATGGGCAAACAACTATCGATTAACGAATAATCTAAAGAAAATGAACACCACAAATCAATTAGTAGTTATGTCACAGAACGAGCTTATTGCTATACTGGAAGCTCTTTTCGCAAAATTCCGAAATGAGCAAAGTATTCCGTACTCTAGCCTCACGGACGATGCAAAAATAGTCTATACAAGAAACGAAGTCGCGGCAATACTCCGTGTTAATCCAAACACCGTTACACGTTATTTCAATAAGAAGCTATTGCGTGCCACACTTCTAAATGGACAGTATCGCATTACTGAAAAGGAATTAAATAGGTTTATTAATCAGAAACCAAAATGATGATTTGTCGATCTATGGTTCTTACTTGTAAATATTCGAAAACATCTTAATCATACTAGCAATGAAGTACGCTTTACTACTGGAAGAGGATGAGTTAAAATGTTTGATAAAGGAGTGTGTCCGAGAAGTTTTCAAGGAGCTAAACATAATGGTCTCGCACCCAGAAAACAACAATAACATATTTACTCGAAAGCAGGCTGCATCCTATTTGCAGGTGACCCCGCAGACGTTGAGTAGATATGTACGCGAAGGTAAATTGTCGCCCGCTATTATCAACAGTAAGTACCGATTTTTTGAACATGATTTAATTAAGTTTTTAAACAAGAGGACGGATGAGGTGTAATTTTTACCTGCGTGATCCCAACCCAAAGAAAAAGGGACGCACTGCAATATATATAAGCGTTACGTACCGGGGTGAAAGATGTATTCTTTACCCTGGTGAGAGCATAGATAAGGATAACTGGGACAACAAAAAATTCAAACCCAAGCCTATTGCTGGAAACAATGCGTTGATTGGCAGGCTCAATAGATTTGAACAGTTAGTAAGGGACACCCATGATGACTTGCAAAAAAGCATAAGAGGAATTGTGCCTGCTAAAATGCTCCAAAAATCGGTTCTCGAAAAAATATTCCCTATCGCTACCGAAACGATAGTTGCAAAACCAATTCTTATTACCGATTTCTTTCAGTCTCTTATTGATGATAGCAAATCTGGAGTGAGGAGGAGCAATGACGACTTGAACTTAAATCCGAATAGCATTAAGCCGTATCAGTCGGCATTGAATCATTTTGTAAAGTTTCAAGAGGGACACCGTTGTGAGTATTGCTTGAAAGATATAAATCAGAAACTCGTTAAAGCTTTTACTGACTACCTTAATGGAAAACTTGCAGTAAATACTAGCGCCAAATACCTGACAGTTTTCAAGTTGCTTATTTCCTATGCTAATGAAAAGAAGCTCATTGATTTTCAGCAAGCCTCGGAAGTTAAGGTAATAGTTAGGCGTGAAAAATCTGATAGTATCTATTTGAATGAGCGTGAAATAGAAGAAATGATGGCTATAAAAGAGTTCTCTACACCTCTTTATGAAATAGTAAGAGATTTTTTTGTAATATGTTGTTGCACAGGTCTTAGATTTCAAGACGTTTCAATTTTACGATTGGCTCACATTAACGATGGTTTTTTAGAAATAGATCCGGGAAAAAACTTACGAATTATTCGGTCAGTCACAAAAGTCATAGTTCCTGTGCTGCCTATGTTTAAAGAGATACTTTCTAAATACCCTGATGGCTTCCCTAAATGCCCTCCTAATCAGGTATTCAACCGCTATATTAAGGAGATAGCTGAGAAAGTTCCGTCATTACAAAAAGAGTTCTTGAAAAAAATTACAAGGGCTCACAAGGTTGAAATAGAAACCTATTTGAAATTTCAGAAAGTTTCTGCTCATACTGCTAGGAGATCCTTCTGCACGAACATGTATTTGAAGGGTGTGCCAATCATTACAATAATGGCAATGTCAGGACATAAGACACAAGAAAACTTCATGAAATATATAAAGGCAGATAACCGCAAACATGCTGAGATATTGGATAAGTTAATAAAAGAGGAAGAAGCAAAGCGTAAAGCAGAAAATGAAAAGAAATCAGATACAAATAAGCAAGAAACAATTAACCCTACATCAGAACAATAAATACTCAACAAAACAACAAAAAAAATAAAAATATGATGAAAAGAGAACTATTTGTTTTTACAGAGAATAATAACTTCGTCTTAAGAATAAGAGAAGGGAATTCTTATAGGTATTACGACTCCGACATTCCAACACCAATTTATCATAGAGCAACACAGTATGCTTTCAAACACGAGGGGGTTGAATTCATACAATTTGACGATAGCGAACTTCTAACTCTGTTTTTGAAAATATGGCAAATTAACCATGATAATATGGCGTATCAATGTAGATCCCACAAAACACCAGAACAATGGGTTCTGTTTTAAAAAGCATATTGGGAGTATGGTAAGCCGAAAATGCAGGTGGGATTGAGTTACAGGGGAGCTTCGGCTCCCTTTTTTTGTTAGAGACCGCTCATTGTATTCTATTGTTTTAATGATCAAAACTGCCGACAAATCTGCCAGCTCAAACTTGCTAAAAATGCGAAACCCGCTCTGTGAGCGGGTTTCGGGGTAATGGTGGTGGGAGCACACGGGTTCGAACCGCGGACCCTCTGCTTGTAAGGCAGATGCTCTGAACCAGCTGAGCTATGCTCCCTTTCCTTTTAAAGGACTGCAAAGGTAGTGATCATTTTCATTTTCACAAAACCATTTT
>CAIRZD010000449.1 GCA_903882965.1 uncultured Bacteroidota bacterium | reverse complement strand
GCGCAACGAACACAAGCCTATCCGGTTATTTGTTGATTCGGCGGCGGGGACGGCAACTGGCAGCCTTCCCGGCGGCTATAAAGGGTGTCTAATCTCTGATTAGGCAGCCATGGCGTAAGAATATTCGCCTTATAGATTTTGGGTATTCAGATTTACGTGCTAATTATCCAACGCACGACATGCTTACCATACCCTGCTCTATGCTGTCAAAACCAGTCGGCCCCGGTTAAGTCAAAAGGTAAAAGTGAAAACCCAAAAGTGGGCCCTCAATTGTAAAATTCAAACGGGATAAGTGCTTTATCCTTATTTGAAGAAGATGCATATACGCAAAGAACGACTGCAAATTTACGAAATAAACAGGCATTAAAAAGGTTAATTATATTCCCGGCCGTTTGGTTTGGGTGGGATCTTCTTTTTGCGGTTGAATAAAAAGAATAAGAGAATACTTATAGTAAGGCCTGCTTGCCCGGTATTATTTATTGCCTTTCCATAGTGACTATTGTAGATACGTGGCATATAACTGGCCACAAAAATGCAGGCAAAAAGCAAAATCAATATAAATGCGATCATTTTTTTCATTTTGCCCATTTACTTTAAATACCAAGGGAACTTAAAAATAACATTAAAAGGCCGTTTATCTTTTTATGAAGGCCAATTCTTTTTATAATAAGATAATATTAATTAGTTTTAGGGTGTAATTAGTAAATGCGAAAAACAAATTGTTTTTACTGGTAATTATATAACATGGGCGACGTACTTGCTTTATTCTTTATAGCAATAGTTTTATTTGTATGTGGGGTGGTGCTAATGATCATAGCTAGTGATGTGTGGCGGAAAGCGGGTGTATTCATGGCGGTAGTGGGGCTTATATTGTTCATTATTTGCATGCTCTATTATCCGCACGCGCATGATAGTTATGATTTTTACCGCGGCACTAATTCTCCAAATGTATGAGCAGATCGCTGTTATTTATCGGGATCATTTTATGTTTTAGCTATACTGCATCGGCCCAGAATGCATTGTTACAGAGCAAGGATGACTCTGTGATCCGTAAAATGCTTGCGACGCAGGTAGTAGAATGGAATAAGGGAAATATAGAGGGTTATATGAAGGGCTACTGGGAAAGCGACAGCCTGATATTTATAGGGTCGACGGAGCAGCGGTATGGGTATAAGGCCACTTTGCTGCGATACAAAACAACTTACCCTACGGTAGCACATATGGGAAGGCTGACGCTAACTGTGTTCAGTATACAAAAACTTTCTGAAGAATATTATTTTGTGGTAGGCAGGTGGGGGTTGCAGCGCACGATGGGCGATGTTGGTGGTCCGTATTCGTTGCTGGTGAAAAGAATAAACGGAGACCTTGTGATCGTTGTGGACCATAGCAGCTGAGGTTAATAAAAAATTATACGTCTGTATTCAAATGTGAATTAGTAAATTCGCAGAAGAAGATATGAATAAATATACATCGATAGAAATTTGTGCCGGGGCAGGAGGGCAAGCATTAGGTCTTGAAGAAGCGGGTTTTCATCATGTAGCATTGGTGGAAATAGAACCTAAGGCATGTGATACACTTAGATTTAACAGACCAGAATGGAATGTTATTCAAAATGATGTAAAAAACTTTTCAGCAAGCG
>CAIRZD010000448.1 GCA_903882965.1 uncultured Bacteroidota bacterium | reverse complement strand
TTATTGGTCGTTTTCCAAAATAGTGGTTGAAAATTGTCGCCGGCAAACTGGTATCATCTTCAATTTCAACCGATTTTACTGGGTATATATCTGGTACTTTATAAAAATAGTTTTTCCCATTTGGTGGAGGAGCCTCACCAATTAATAGAACTTCTATTTTCTCAGGTCTGTATGTCTCCGCTAATTCTATATAGTTCATACTAGATTTCCGATTTCGAAACTGCAAATAAACTAAATCAATCTACCTTCCTTAATCAGCTTAGTTTCAACAATGGGTATTTCACTTTGATTGCAACTGCAAATTATTTCCGAATCAATATAACCACAAGGCATTCTCGATGATGCCGTTTTTTTAAAGAAATTTACATAGGTCCTGTTCAATTTTTCAAAACAATCTTTATCTGTTTCCGTTAATGCAAAACACACTCTGTTTCTATCTATCGCATCGGCGGCTATAGCATTTATGCCGTATGATGCAATTACTGCTGTCTTGTAAACTGCAACAAGGTGCTTTGCTGAATTTCTAAGTGTACTGTCGCTCAATAAACCATCAAGATGCCATGCTCTCCAAGCTGCTAAGACTGGGTTGATTCCCGGTTTATATGTTACATTAATTTTTACAAATACTATCATGTCAATTTTTACTATTTATCAAAATGATAAGCGACTGATCATATTAAATGGCTAACCTTAATCTTCTTATACTTCTTCCCCATCCCCAAAGCAATAGCCGTTGGATTTTTAATAATTAATTCCCCTTTTTGCAATCCTGAAATTGCTTCCTTTATTTCCTGAAAGTCTTTGCCGGAAACACCAAACAAATCTTTAATAACGCTGTCATTAATGGATTGTTGCTTCATGATAAGTGGGTATTGAGCATTGGCGTAGAAGTCAAAGTACTCACTCTTAAAACTATCCATATTTTGTGTTGCCAGGATAATACTCAAGCCCTTATTTCTTCCGATAGCAATTAAATCCCGGAGTGGCTTGTTGTCAAAGCCTAACATGTAATGTGCTTCGTCAATGATGGTGAAATGCCTTAACTCTACATTTTCGTCATCGACTATTTGCTTGGGTAATTTCTCATAGATGGTATTTAGTTTGGAAACAATGAAATAAACAATTGCTTTTGCAATTGGCCCATCCTTGGGGAATGAATCCATTTTTACAATGTAGCTATCCTTTATCAGGTCGATTTTATCTTCGTCTGAAAACAAGTTATTACGAATCAACTGCTTCAAAACCGATCTTACACTGTCATCTTTGTCCTTATCCTTTTCTGGCTGTAACGTGGTGTATTCCTTTATGATAATATCAAAGGTGACCGGACTATTATGTGTTTTCTTATAGGCGTTGATAATCGCTTCTGAAAGGCGATTGCTCATGTTTGCGCTAATGGTAGCCCTGTCTATGGAGCATAATGCCAAAGCCAATTCTGTAGAATAGAGGTTAATTTCGTTCTGTGATTTGCCAGTAAAGTCCTTGAAAGGTGTAAATGGCAGCGGAGCAATAATCGGGTCGAGTATTGCCGTCCTGTTTACCTCAAACAGGTTTAGCCACGCATTATTTGCGGGATCCGAAAATTCTCCTTTGTAGTCAAATAAAAGAAAGTTAACGGGGTATGGGCTTTCTATGGAAAGTGTGCGGATCTCATTTAGAAGTACTGCTAATAAATTCGATTTGCCGGAGCCAGTAGTACCTGCAACCAAAATTTGGGTATTTGGAATATTGCGTCCGTTCAAATTCAGCTTTGCAGCTATGTCGTCTTCATAGGTACCTATATTTAAGTTTAAGAATGGAATAGTGCCAGCTCTACCGCCCTTGGAGTTGCTTACCGCATTCAATAGCCAGTCATCCAGCATATCGTCCTTGAGCAAAACAGCACGACCACGGAGCATTTCCGCATTGAAAATTTTACTCTTCAAAACGTTATTTTCCCAGTCAACATTCAAAGTATGGTAGCGTAGTTTTAGTAGCGCAGAGTAGGCAGTGCCCAAGTTATGCAACGTAAATAGGGTCTCGAAAATCCTGTTACTGGTTTTGGATAATTGAATTTGTTCTATTGCAACAATATCTCTTGGCTCCTTATTCGCAAGCCCAGCAAGCAAACAAATTCGCATGATTTTATTGTTATTCAGCGATATTGGTTTGGTAACACCTGAATACTTCTCCAAATTGATGCGCTGCTCAATTTTGAGCCGGATATCGTGAAGGTCTTCAATGAGCCCTTCTGCCTGCCGTATATTTTGTAAGTTTATTGTGCTCATAGACTATTCGCTTAAAGTAACACCAAAATAACCGGGAATAATATCAGTAAGCTGTTTTTCCCTGTCACGTTGTAAGGTGAATGTTTTTGAAATAAATGGTGCAATCTTCTCGAGGTCTTTTCCGGTTCTGATTTCACTATCTGAACTTAACAGAATAGTTTGATGCGATAGTTCTGGAAAATAGTTTTCAAGAACAGTGGCCCGGCTGGTTTCATCCAGTACGCCCATTACAGTATCAATCATAACAGGTGGGTCGTAGTCGCCAAATTCATGCAGGGACTTTAAGAGTACTTGTATGACAACCTGCTTTGATGCAGTGTTTAATTGGCTCAAATAAATTTCATTGCCTGCTTTGTGATAAATTTTGAACGTCAGATCCTTTAAGTTCTCCGACAATTCTACTCTATCTATCACATCCCGGTATGCTGCAAGGTTGATATTCAAGTCTTGCTTCATCTTTAATTCAATCTGCTGTTTTTTTACTTTCAGCAAGCGATTAGCAATGTCTTCAAAAAAGCCTTTCAGTTTGCCCAGCGCTTCATACTTAGGGTCAGGCTCCTGGCTTGTTTGTATATCGAACTGATGTAGTCTCCTGTCTATTTTTTCAATTTCTGAATTGGTATTATCTACACTGGCTTCAAGTTTCTTTATGTTGCCTTCATTCTCTTCATAAGCTTTCAAAATGGTATAATCCCTGCCTGTTATCTGCGCCTTCATACTTTCAATCTGTCCTTCTAATACCGGCACCTGATTCAACGAAACATTAAGCTCCATCTGTTGCTGGTTAATAACAGGGAAGCTATTGATAGATTTTATGTTCAATAAGTTTTCCAATGCCTTAACCTCCGAAAATTCAAGGAAGTCATATTGGTCATTATCTGGAGTGTTGTTTGAGGCAGCAACTACATGGTCAACCAACTCAGTAAGTGTTATTTCTTTCAGCGTCAGGCTATTCTCTTTTAGATAGTCTAATATAATGCTGCTGACCGCTTCAATTTGTTCTGCTGAGATATTGCTGTGCTCCGTTCTTGTTTGCTCGCCTTTTGTTTTTAAGATCAGGTTTATCTCCGATTTCAAGGCTTCAGCAAGCTTTGGTACACAAACATTAATTTCTATCTCCTTAACAAACTCATCAAGGTCTTTATAGTAGTTGGTTTCTTTTTTGTAAATATTTTCAATCTGTTGTTTGGTCTGGTCGATTTTACTTTTCAATGTCGATTCCTGATTTAAACCACTTTTTAGGTTATCATACAACTCTTTGTTGCTCACCGAATACTGCAAGGCATCTTGCATCTTCACCTGTATCTGCCGTAAAGTCTCCTCAAGGGTTTTTCTCTGCTCCAATAGCTGCAGGTACTCAATTTTTTCATTTTCTATCTGCAAACGCTGGGCTGTATAAGATTGATAAAGTGTTTCGGAGCTTTTCGCAATCTGCATATACTTGTTGAAGCCCATTACATTCTCAATGTTCTCCTTAATAACCCTGTTTAGCTGGTCTTCTTTCAGCAAGTTGCCAGCCTCCATTGCATCAAATAGAAAGTACCTGCTTAATTCCTGTGGCAGATTGGCTTTTATGATTTTATTTACCTGTGCCTCTTGCTCTGCTCTTTGCGCCTGTGGGGTAGCAGTGCCATAATTGAAAATAGTGCCGTTCATATTTAGCTTAACACCCTCAACCGGCACACCAGACGGATTGAGCATGTAAGTTCTGGTCAAGACATATTCTTGTTCTTCGTTCAAAACCCTTCCGGAAAAATGCAACTCCAGAGTTATCTTTTCCTCTTCATGGCCCAAGGCTCCGGCATTAAGCAATTCTTTAAAGAGCTTGGCACTATTGATGTGTAAACCATATAAAGCCCCGTATATGGCTTCAAACAAACTGGTTTTACCCCCGCCGTTGGCACCGCCAATTAAAATGATCGGTCTATCCTGCTGCACTGAAATATCCAAATCGAGATTTAGATAGGTTTTAAAGTTTTTGGCTTTTATTCGCTTTATGAGCATAACCGTTATTTTATTTTTTGCAGTGCCTTTTCAATAATCTTTTCAATTCCTTTATCGTCAATATCCTGATTGCGGATCTTCCGTTCATGGAACTCTTTTAGTATGTCTTCTTTTACCCAATCAAAGTCCAGTTTATGCTCTGTACATAAAACCTCGATCAGACCAATGTCTTCTTTACGGATGCCGTAATGAACAAATGTTGTATCTAAACCTTTCTTTGCCATAAGTGTTAGTTTTTATTCAAGTCGGCGGGATTAAAAAAACTCCAGCCGGTCAAGTCTGAATCATTTACAATTCTGTTTAGACAATATCGCCAACTTCCTTTTTGAGGAATAATGATGCTGCCAATTGCTTTTTTGCCATTAGCATTTAGTTTCTCAACATACTCGATCAAGGCGTTATGCTTGGTCACGTTTTCTGGATCACTTTCTATGGTCTTAGGATCAAACAATCCCAAGGTGCCATTTTTAAATTGAATAACTATATCTACATAGAATAGCGAATCACTGCCATCTTTCTTGGTATATGGAATTGCAAAATCCTCTTTGCCGCTACTCCCGTTTTTGTACCACCATTGTATGTGGTCTCCTTCATGCTCTATCAGCACGTCAATAAATCTTTGTTCATTGCCGCTATCAAACAATTGGCTACCACCCCTGTTCCGTGCAAACAATGGAGCTAAGGCATGTGCGTGAGCAGCATAAGGCTGGTACTTATCATTGAATATTTTGAATTCAGGGACATCCCACGGCTGCTCATACTCTTTTACAGTTGTAGTTTTATTAGCAGCCTTTGCCGCCATTAATTGTGCATATATTTCTCTTGCGTGGTTATACAGGTCGTTAAACCTATCCTGATTGAATAGAACTATTTTGTAAACATCTGCACCAAAAACACCCAAATATTCTTCAAAGAGTAATTGAGTATGATATTTAATTCGTTCCCAGCTTGCATCCTTTGCATAATCGCCGCAGCTTGCAAGGCAATAACGATTAAATAATTGCTCTAACTGATAAACTGTTTTTGCAAACTTCTCAACATGGTCTGCACGTGTGGCACCAATATGAGTTACATCCAGATTTACATCTGTTGGGATGCCTATTTCAATATTGGCAACATCTGTTTCTACTCCCGCCCTTTGCAATTCCGCCTTGTTTTGAGGATAAATTGATTCAGGATCGTCAGAGGTATTTTTGAAATTAAACAATTGCTCTGCCGCCCTAAATAGTGCTTCCCTAAAATGTAGTCCGATACGGTTTTTGTCAACTACCTTTTGTATGTAGTAGGATTTGAGGGCTATACTCTTGTAAATATCATTCCGCCTGTTTGCTCTGTTTACTGAAATATAATCAGCTTCTTCCGGCAATAGGGTAATTAGGTCCTTGTTCAAATTCGTATAAACGTAGCCATAGTTCAACGCTTCATTAGCGTAGTGCTTTTGCTCAGGCATACGTAATATCCTGCCCATTGTCTGGATTGTGAATGTTTCGTTGCGCATTTCACGGTATATGAGTAAAACTGAAGCTCTTGGGCAATCCCAGCCTAAGGCAATAGCCTGCTTGAACAGCAATACCTCCACCATGTTGTCAGGTTTGGAAATATCATCAAGGTTCGACTTTTCTCCTGAAAGCCAAACAGCTAATTTGCCGTTCTGTTCTGTAATGTCTTTTACCGCCAGATATTCTACAACAGTATCTCGAATACGGGTATCTTCGGTTGATATTTTTTGAGTATCAGATGGCAACTGAATTAACAGTAACGGTCTGATATTTGTACCTGCTGCCTGGTAATCACTATCTAACTCAATTCTTTTATCAAGGGCTTTTTGCAGTAGTACTATATCAGCATCACGTCCTGCCTGTTCTTCGGCTTTTAACAGCGGATTGAGGTGTACACCTTTCTTTATCATTTGCTCTTTAACCACGTCTTCGCGCGCTATCAATACCGTATATGGAGAACGAAGGCTTCTGTCTGTTAGGGTTGCCGAGATTCTTATCTCAATTTTTGGACGTATTTGCCTTAGCACTTGTTCTGCTTTCTCGGCTGTTTTACCACCTGCCATTAGATGCTCTTCGTCGATGATCACCACTATCTGGGTGTCATTAAGCAGTGTCTTGGCAATAACATTGTAAAAGCTTTTGCCATCCTCACCTTCTCGCATAAAAAGAGTATCATCTCTATTGATATTTTGCCAGTTGAGGAAAAGCATTTCATTAGGTTTAAGGCAACCATCGGTTATGTCTTCCATACTCAATGTACGTATATCACGCGTCTCACTGTAAAAATGGGACAAGCTTGAATAACTCTGTAAATGCAGAGAATTAGGGGCGATCCATATATAGGTAACATCACGAGCTCGTATTTCAAAATGGGTTGGCAATTCATTTACAATATCCCGTAAGAGGCAAGCCATCGTAACTGTTTTTCCAGAACCAGTAGGTGCTTGAAACGCCAGTACATGCCTGTACATCTCCTTATTCAACAGCTCGTAAAAATATTTTTTGAGTTGCTTTAATGCTTCGTCTCTATAATCGAGTTGTAAAAGTTTCATTATTTGGTATGGTTTAAAGGATAGCTAACTGTTCGCCATTTTCATTTTGTTGGCTGTCATCTATTATGGGTATCGTTCTTTTTCTTTTGGGTAGCACATGCTTGTAAGCTTTGTAAATGGCGTCTGGTAGCGCACATAACTCCACTTTATCTGCTACCTCTTGGAAATCTTCGGTATATGGATCGCTACCCATGGAAAACACATACACTTTAATAGACGAGGTAGTTTGCAATCCTTTAATGAACTCCACGGCTTCAGGAATAACAATATCATCAAACAAAATCAATAACGTTGCCCGTGTACTGCTGAATAATTTCGCTTGCTTAATATCTATTTTTTGTTCTCCATAGCAATCTTCTTTGACGCACAACAATGCAGTTGCCAATTGAGTAAGTTC
>CAIRZD010000447.1 GCA_903882965.1 uncultured Bacteroidota bacterium | reverse complement strand
TGGTTTTATATTTATGTAAAGTATGCAAGGTTGCTATTATTTGAGTTTGAATTTTTTATGGTTAGGTATATCCACCGGGAACAAAGATAGATGAGGGGAAATACTGTGGTGAAAAAGTGCATGCACCTTTTTAGGACGGCTCAGGCTCAGGCTCAGGCCAGGTATGAGATTTGGAAATATAAATGTTCGTATTATTTTAGTGGTAAACATATAAAAAATGAGTACCGGCTACCAAATAGAAGACCAATATGCCATACATTTCCTAACGCCAACAATTGTGGATTGGGTAAATGTTTTTACACAAAAAAGTTATCGTGATGTAATTATGAATAGCCTTGCTTTTTGTGTAAAAGAAAAAGGGCTTGTATTATATGGTTATGTGATAATGACGAATCACCTGCATTTACTGGCAAGAAGCGAGCCTGGTAAATTATCTGATACACTACGTGATTTTAAAAAATTTACGGCAGGCATAATACTGGAAAAAATACAAAATGAACCGGAAAGCAGGCGAGAATGGATGATGCACCGGTTTGCATGGAACGCAGCGCAAAACAAACGCAGTAGTGATAACCAATTTTGGACGCATGAAAACCACGCTGAAGTGATCATATCAGATAAGTTCTTTAATCAAAAACTAAATTATATACATGAGAATCCTGTGCGGGAGGGATGGGTAGAAAAGCCCGTAGATTATATATACAGCAGTGCAAAAGCCTTGTTACTGAATGTTTCCGGCCCATTGTCGTTGTCCGACTGGTATAGCTAAGTAATTGTAACTAGTTCAGGAATATTATTTAATTTTATCTGATAATTGTTTGTATACTTACAATTATACTCGCCAATCTGGAGATTGGCTTCCGGTGCGGTAGAGAGTCTACGCCGAACGACCATTTTTTTGGGGAAGACTACGGCCTACTGGGTGGTATTTGACGAAACTAACAAAAAAGGGAGGCATCAGTCTCCCTTTCATTTATCTTTTAGGATTTACCGGACAACAATGGACAGAGTCTACGCCGAACGACCATTTTTTTGGGGAAGACTACGGCCAACTGGGGTGGCGTAGACCTTGGAAGTATGGACGCAAAATTGCTACGGAAATTAGAGGAACTTACATTGTATGTAATTCAACAGCAAAAACAAATAGATGAATTGCAGAAAAAACTGGATGAAAAACTAAAATAATTGATCATAAATAAATTTGAAACGAAAATGATAGACAATCACAGGCATCTGACTATTACAGCACTATTTTTTTTGCTCATAATTGGGTTATTGTCTTGTCACGAAGATAAGCCTACACCTGAGAATATGAATCAAGCTTTTAAACAATATTTCGATTATCAACCCAACAGCTATTGGGTATTTCATGATTCATTAAATAACCACACAGATAGTCTTGTAGTGATTCAATATATTGATAGGCCCCCATTTTACAACTCATCAGACGCATACGAATCTATGATCATTCAAATTAATCTATATGATATAGATTCCTTGGCGGATAGTTCGACTTGGAATTTATGCCTTAATGCACCATATTATTCTCATAT
>CAIRZD010000446.1 GCA_903882965.1 uncultured Bacteroidota bacterium | reverse complement strand
TCTATCATTTCATCAATGAGGGGAATAAGCACTTCGGAGTTATTATAGATAACCTTTGCAAGCCATTGATAACCAGTTTGTGATACATCCTGTATGCTGCCTATTTCACCTTTATTTTTATCTATTACATTAAAACCAATCCAAAGTAAAGGAGATTGTTTTGCGTAGGCTGCTAAAATAGTTTCATCAACATATACTTGCTTGGTTACCAGCTTTTTAGCTGATTCTATTTTATCAATATCTTCTACGCTAATTATATACTCCTTATCATTATTTGCTTTAAGCTGAGCAATGAAGTATGGTATATAACTACCCTTCTGCATTTCTAATAAAATGACCTGGCCTTTCTTTAACCAATCAGCATTACCAACTACATGTGTGAGTATCAATGCACCATTTAAACCATGGGTGGCAACTATTTTTCCTATTCTTATCATGAGGGACAAAGGTAAGCGATTGGGCAAAACCTATTGCGATATATTTAAGGTTTCCCAGTTGGAATAAATGGGGCGCATTTTCTCAACCGGATCGGGGTTTTTCATATTAGCGGATGGATCATATACCCACCTTATTTTGTAGGTACCGGGGGTGAAATTGTATGCGCCGGTGATGATCTTTTGTGAAATCTTATTGATGTTTTTTGAAGTATGATCGGGGTCATCGAAGAAGAGTTCGTTGTCTTCTTCTCCATCTATATCTGCTTTAATATTGTTTTGATCAACGGCCTCGAGGTAGTAATCCTGGCTATTGAATTTTTTATAGCCATAATGCAGTGTGGAGCCAAACTCAACGGGCTTATTGGTAAGATTGGTGACTGTGACTACAATTACCAGGTTGGTACGATCGGAGCTGAGGCTGAGTTGGGGGGTCATGTTTTTAAGTTCGATCTTATATTTATCGGGTTTGGATTGGGTGTAGCCGATCGATGAAATAAGCATGAGGCTTATTATGGCAAGGGAGTAAGTAATAGCTGTTTTCATATGGCAAATTTTGATGTTAATACAAATATAACAATTATAGCATCTTGTTTGAGTGGAATTATGAATAATTTATTATTTATAATTTGTTTAATGCCCCATTATGTCTCAAAATGTCGCGTTTTTATCACGGGATTGTCGCGGTATTTTATTTTTTCATAGTTGATCTTTATTTTTTGAGTGTTGAAAAGACCTCTCCCGGCCTCTCCAAAGGAGAGGTGAGGTCGAGTTTAGCGTTGTTATAGTATAAATAATTTTTCATGTGTGTGTTTGTTTGAAAATCTGGTGTCGATTTAATGCGGATATTAAAATGTTTATTTTATTATTTATTCTTTTATATATGTATAGAGACCTCTCCCCGGCCCTCTCCAAAGGAGAGGGTGAGGTGGAATGAGCGCAGTGATGGTATTATTTAGTATCATGGTGATGCTCTATTAGAAATGAAGGTATGAAGCGATAAGGGATGTGGGCGGAAAGTGTATACACTTTTCTAGTAATGAACCTTGATTAGTTTGATTATTGGATTGAGTTTTTTTGGTGTGCCATTTTGGGGGGGCTTTTATTTATTGAAAATCATAGGCGAGCATCAGCGCCAATACCTTAATATCAGCAAGTCAGCAAAAGCGAGGCTCGCTGGGGACAAAAAACTGATAGGAGTCGGGAACAGGCTCAAACGCGTCTATACGGGCATTTTCGAAAATAATGGAAAATTCGTAGCTCTGGTTAAGGTGCCAACTGCCAATATCCAATATCTGCCTGATGTTGCCCAACTCTGTTTTACCGAGTAGCCAAAGAAGCCTGCGGGAAACCATACTGCCCCTGATATTTTCTGATAGTATTCTTTCCCTGACATGGTAGGCCTCTTGTTTATTCAGGACTTCCGTTATTTTATTATCAGCAATGGGAGCAGAAATGTGGTTGGTGTTTTTAGCCATTGCCAATAAATAGGGTTTACTGTTTTACAATTTTAGTGATAGAGACCTCTCCCGACCTCTCCAAAGGAGAGGAGATGTTATCAGTACAAATTACTTTCACAAAGTATATGCCTGATGGGAGTGCTGCAATATTTATTTCTGCTTTTTCAGTATTAGTAATTTCGGTTTGTAGTGTTTGACCAAGTATGTTGGCGATGGTTATGTTATTTATTTTATTGGGGGATGTAATTGTTAATTCTGTGGTGGCTGGGTTAGGGTAAATAGAAACAGTTATATGATTATTTGCGACATTAACCGATAGAGGGTTGCAATTATTACATGATGAATCAAAAATTATTTTTCTTATTCTAAAATTTTCTTTACATGGCACCAATAAGTTACCACATGGATCAAAAGCGACACCAGATGGGTCATACATTGTTGCAGTATCTGCAAGTCCCCCATCTCCGCTAAAACCTGCAATACCAGTACCCGCTATAGTATGAATAATTCCGAAAGTATCAATTTCCCTAACTCTATTATTATCAAGATCAGCTGTGTATATATTCCCTATAGAATCCCATACAAGTCCTATTGTATTGAAATTTGCTGAGATTGCAGGTATGCCATCTCCGTTATAGGGACTAATCCCAGTACCCGCAATAGTATTAATAACACCTGTAATCGCATTCACTACACGGATCCTGTAAAAGTCTGCAATAAATAAATTGCCTGATTTATCTATATAAATACCGTGAGCATGTATTTCGGCGGAAGTAGCAAGACCTGAATCTCCGCTAAAACCTACTGTCCCATTCCCGGCAACCGTCGTAATAATTCCTGATGTATCTATTTTGCGAATTCTGGCATCATCTGCTATATAAATATTGCCTAAAGAATCAATACAAATACCCGATGGTTGTATGAATGATGCAGATATAGCCTGACCGCTATCGCCTGAATATGCAGATACCCCATTACCAGCTATTGTATAAATAATACCAGCTGTATCTATTTTCCGTATCCTATAATTATCACCATCCGCTATATATATGTTATTATGGGTGTCTGTTGCAACCCAACGGGGACTGTTCAATTCTGCTGTTGCAGCTAATGCACTATCACCACTAAAACCAGCAACCCCAGTGCCTGCAACTGCATCAATAATGCCACAAGGTGATGTTTTTCTTACTCTATTACTATTAGATTCAACAAAATAAAAATTCCCCTTGCTATCAAAAACTCCCCCATAGGGACGATTAATAGATGCCGATATTGCAATACCACCGTTTCCACTATCTCCATTAATACCATTACCTGCAACAGTAGTAATGGTTTGGGCATTAATTAGCAAAGGGAATAACAGAATAATTATTAAACTAACACGCTTCACAAAATTTGAATTTAATAGCAAATTTTTATTTTTACAGATTCCAATAAACTGCTTTAGTGATTGGGTCATAATATAATGTTCCGTGCGCAAATGTTCCAAGTCCCCCTATTGCACTTGGCATATCTGGCACCAAAATACAATTAGTATGGAACGCACAGCTTGATTTTGCCGTAATATTACATCCGAAAATACCTGCATATTGATAAGCATTACTTATCGTATTACAAGCACCACCGAGTATAGCAGAGTAGTAACCAGCATTAGTGTTACATAAACCACTGAATATACCTGTGTGACGAGTGCCCGCGCAAACCAAGTTACAGAAACCACCGCCTATAACACCAAAGTATGCACTGGCAGTAGTATTTGAATCTATGCAGTTTTGCTGGCCGCCACCTATGAAGCCGTAGTTGGCGTGGTTGATATTGGGAGTTCCACCTATGCAGTTCTGGATACCGCCCACTATGGAGCTCAAGTTAGCGCCCGGGTTTACGCAGTTTAAAGCCCCACCGCCTATAAAATTATAAAGTAAAGAATTATTACAGCCACCTCCTGTAATATTATTTGAAATGATATTAAAATCACCACCGCCTATAAAATTAGAACGGGTAACATTATTACAATAACCGGAAATAGATACTAAGAACAGGAAGAAAATAAAAAATATGGATAGGTATTTTTTCATGGCGGTCATGTTAGTGTCATAAATATACGAATTTATATCTGAACTATGATTTTGAATGATTTTTTTGATTGCGGTGATGTGATCTTTGGGCGCTCCCTAGCGGATTACGCCCTTTCAGGGCTTTTAATGATCTGGGATATTATGAGTCACAGGGCTATACCCTGTGCTGGTGATTATGCCCTTTCAGGGCAGGTGTGTTTTGTTTGTGATATTTTCAATGTGCTTTGCAAATTGTGTGCATAGTCACAGGGCTATACCCTGTGCTGGTGATTATGCCCTTTCAGGGCAGGTGTGCTTTGTTGGTGATATTTTCAATGTGCTTTGCAAATTGTGTGCATAGCGGTGTGTGGCTGTTTGGGTAATTTTTGGGGTAATTTTCCTGATATATAGGAATATTGTGGGTTCAATTGCTACTTTTGCAGCCTAAATTTTATTTATGAAGCGAAATGCTTTTTATAGTTTGCTACTTGGCGCGTCTTTACTGACGGTTTCTAAACAGGCGGCAGCTACGATCACGTTTACCGAATACACCATGCCAAACGGCTTGCATGTAATTCTGCAGGAAGACCATTCTACTCCGATAGTGGCGGTTTCCGTAATGTATCATGTGGGATCTAAGAATGAAGACCCACAACGCACGGGTTTTGCACACTTCTTTGAGCACCTGCTTTTTGAAGGAAGTGAAAATATAAAACGCGGTGAGTATATGAAATATATACAGTCGGCGGGCGGACAGCTCAATGCTAATACGACACAGGACCGTACTTTTTATTACGAGGTGCTGCCATCGAACCAGTTGGAACTGGGGTTATGGATGGAATCAGAGCGTATGATGCACGCCAAGATAGATACTGTGGGTGTGGAGACACAGCGCAAGGTGGTGAAAGAGGAAAAGAAACAGAGCTTTGACAACCGCCCATATGGCCAACTGATCAATGTGATCTATGAGAATGCATACACGAAGTACCCGTATCGCTGGAGCCCGATAGGCAAGGAGCAATATATAGACCAGGCAACGCTGGATGAGTTCATGAATTTTTATAAGACCTTTTATGTGCCGAACAATGCGGTGCTGGTAATATCGGGCGACCTGAATGTGGCCCAGACAAAGGAGCTTATCAATAAATACTACGGTGATATACCTAAGGGTACCAAGGCTATACCCCGCCCTACCGAAGTGGAGCCTGTGCAGAAAGCAGAAAAACGTGTAAACTTCTATGACAATGTGCAACTGCCTGCAATAATACTGGCCTACCATATACCCAAGCAAGGAACAGCTGACTACTATGCACTGCAATTGCTGACACAATTATTATCGCAAGGCAAGAGCTCAAGATTTGAGAAAGAGATCGTGGACAAACAACAAAAGGCTGTGCAGACGGCATCTTTTGACCTGGGCAATGAAGAGCCGGGATTAGCTATAATGCTGGGCATAGCAAATATGGGCACGAAGCCTGAAGACCTTGAAAAGTCTATGCTGGCTGAAATAGAAAAAGTGAAGAAAGCAGGTATAACAGAAGAAGAATACAAGAAGCTGGAGAACCAGGCTGAAAATGATTTTGTGGAGCAAAACCAGAAGGATCTGGGTGTGGCAACTAACCTTGCTACGTACTACACCTTCCAGGGCAATGCGAACCTGATAAATACAGAACTGGACCAGTATAGGAAAGTGACGAAAGACGATATAAAGCGTGTGGCTAATAAATACCTGACGAAAGAAAACCAGCTTGTGGTGTATTACCTGCCAATGTCTGAAAAAGATAAGGGTAAGGGTAAAGCACCGGCTAAAAAGAAATAGTCTAAAATAGACAGTCTAAAGTCTAAAGTAGACAGTCTAAAGTACATATCTATTACAACTAACGGCTCACAAGCTTTAAAATATTTAAAAATGAAAAAGATCACATTATCCATACTCGCAATAGCACTGGCAACGGGTGCATGGGCACAAACACTGGACCGCAGCATAAAACCAAAACCGGGGCCTGCACCGGAAATAAAACTTGGCAAGACGGAAAGCTTCACACTGCCAAACGGGATGCAGGTATTTGTGGTAGAAAACCACAAACTGCCTACGATAGAATGTAATATAGAACTGGACATAAGACCCGAACTACAGGGAGATATGGCCGGGTATAAGGAAATGATGTCGGAGTTATTACTGTCCGGCACAACGACCCGATCAAAAGACAAACTGAACGCAGAAATAGACCAGATGGGCGCTAACATAAATGTTAGTGACGCAGGTATGAGTGGCAGCGGACTGAAAAAATATACAGAGAAGATTTTTGACCTGATGGCCGATATAGCCATGAATACCAAGATAAGCCAGGACGAACTGGACAAGACGAAGAAAAAGACCTTATCGGGCCTGGAAACACAGAAGAACGACCCTGACGCAATGGTAAGGAATGTGAGCGCGGTAGTAAACTTTGGCAGCAACCACCCTTATGGTGAAATACCAACGGACGAAAGTGTAAAGAAAATAACACTGGACCGTTGCACTCATTATTACAGTACTTACTTCCGTCCGAATGTGGCATATATGGCTATAGTAGGCGATGTAACGGTGGCAGAAATAAAACCAATTGTAGAGAAATACTTTGGCAAATGGCAGAAAGCAGATGTGCCGGTAGCTACGTATAGCATTCCTGCACTTTCTTCAACAAAACTTACCAAAGTAGCCTTTGCGCCAAAGACAGCAGCGGTGCAAAGCGTGGTGAGCGTTACCTACCCTGTGGACCTGAAACCCGGCACCCCAGACGTGATAAAAGCGCGTGTAGCCAATGTGGTGCTGGGTGGTGGCTCACAAGGCCGCCTGTTCCTGGACCTACGTGAAAAACATGCATGGACGTATGGGGCGTACTCATCGCTGCGGGAAGATGACCTTGCGGGTACATTCTCAGCGACTGTAAAATGCCGCAACATTGTATCTGACAGCTCAGTAGGTGCATTGATCGATGAAATGCGCACCATGCAGACCGATAAAGTAAGTGATACCGCACTGCAAAATTCTATCACTTACCTCTCCGGCGGATTTGCGATAGGACTGGAAGACCCGAAGCGTGTGGCGCAGTATGCAATAAACATAGAGCGCTACCATATGCCAAAGGATTTTTACCAGAACTATCTTAAAAATCTTGCGGCAGTAACTAGTGATGATGTAATAGAAATGAGTAAGAAATACATACGCCCTGATAACGCTAATATAGTAGTAGCAGGCAGCAAGGAAGAAGTGGCTAACAAGCTGGCAAGATTCTCAGCTGACGGCAAAATTGATTATTACGATTTTTCGGGCAAAAGCGTAAAGCCAATGGAGTCTATGGCGGCACCAGCTGGTATGACCGCAGACGATGTATTTAAAAAATATGTAGCTGCAATGGGTGGTGAAAAAGGGATCAACTCAGTAAAGGATATAAAGATCACGATGGCGAGCGAAGTGCAGGGAACGCCACTTACCATTACAGAAATGAAGAAAGCACCGAACTCCTACAAACAAATGATAGACGTAGCTATGAACGGGCAGAAAATGACTGTTCAGAAACAAGTATTCAATGGCACTAAGGGCTATACGGAAGCCCAAGGTAAAAAGGTGGATATGGCCGGTGATGACCTTGATGAAATAACAGAACAGGCTGACCTATACTCAGACCTGCACCCTGAAAAATACGGAGTAAAGCGTACACTGAAAGGCATGGAGGCTGTAAATGGCAGCAATGCGTATGTAGTAGATGTGGTGAATGCAAAGGGTAAAAAATCGACCGAGTATTATGATGCCGCCAGCGGACTGCTGGTAAGGAAGGCGCAAATAAACGGTGAGCAAACACAAACCTCAGAGTATGCGGATTACCAGACAGTAGATGGCACGCAAGGATTTAAAGTAGCTCATAAAGTAACAGAGTCGGGACCGGGGATGCCAACGATATCTGCGACTGTGCAGACCGTGGAAGTAAACAAAGGTATTGCTGATACGGAATTCAATTAATGATTAATGAAGGAATTATAAAAAAGAAACCGCCCTCTTTGGGGCGGTTTCATTTTTATGTTTTATAATGATATAGTGAGATTTGTCAACTTTTGAAAAGTTGACAAATCATTGAAACATTATCCATTTACAAGTGATAGGAACTCCTGTTCAGTGAGGATATTTACGGTGCCTAGTTTCTTTGCTTTTTCGAGTTTTGAGCCGGCGTCTTCGCCAACGACGAGGTAGTTGAGCTTACTGCTTACGCCGCCTAGGATGGAGCCACCCTTCTCTTCTACGATGGCCTCTGCATCGCTGCGCTTGAAATGGCTAAGGGTACCTGTGAATAAGAAGGTTTTGCCGGCGAGCTCGCCATCATTTGATTTCTGGCCTTTGTGGTCGTTCACCAGGTTTACCCCGGCATCGCCGAGCATATCTATGATGCGTTTGTTTTCTTTACGGGCGAAGAAATCTACTACAGAAGTGGCGACCTTGGGGCCAATATCTTCAAGGGTGGAAAGTTTTTCTACATCCCAGTCGTAAAAGTCGTGGATATGGGAGACTGCATTGGCGAGGGTTTTGGCGGTTGTTTCGCCTACATGGCGGATACCAAGGCCGAATATAAGACGGTAGAGCGGTTGATTTTTTGATTGCTCTATAGCTTGCTGCAGGTTGGTGATTGATTTTTCACCAAAGCCTTCCATGCCCCTGATGGTATCCCAATTGATGTGGTAGATACCGGGAATATCTTTTAATATCCCGAGTTCATAAAACTTCTGGACATTGGCTGCGCCAAGGCCGCGAATGTCCATCGCGTCTTTGCTTACGTAATGTATGATACGCTCAGCGACCTGAACAGGGCAGTTGATATTAATACAACGCCATGCGGCTTCATCGGGTTGTTTTTCCAGTTCGCTGTTGCAGGCAGGGCAATGGGTGGGGAATTTTATTTCTTTCTCCTCACCTGTACGGAGCTCTGTAAGTGGCTTTACGATGTATGGTATTACATCTCCGGCGCGCTCAACCAATACGGTATCACCGATGCGGAGGTCTTTTTCGCGCACCACATCTTCATTGAAAAGCGATACGGAAGTAACCGTGACTCCGCCAATATGGACTGGATCGATCTTGGCAACGGGGGTAATGGCACCTACCCTACCCACCTGAAACTCAACCTTTCTGAGCTTGCTGGTGGCCTGGCGGGCCTTGAATTTAAAAGCAACAGCCCAACGTGGATGATGGGTTGTAGCGCCCATTTTATCCTGCAGGGCGAAATCATTGACTTTGATCACGAGGCCATCTACTTCGAAAGGGAGGGTATCACGGCGGGCTTCAAATTCGTGGCAATATTTTATTACCTGATCAATATGCTTAAAGACCTGCATATCGGGGGTGGGTGTAGGAAATCCAAGATTGTACAAAAATTTCAAGGCATCATAATGTGTGCCTAATTCTTTGGGACGGTGCGCGCCTTCTTTAAGGGTATAATCGCTGATGTGGTAGAGAATGGAATTGAGGCCACGCTTGCGCACCTCTGCCGGATCAAGTATGCGGAGTGTGCCTGATGCTGCATTGCGGGGATTGGCGAGGGGAGATAACCCTTCGGATACCCGTTGTTTATTGAATGCTTCAAATACATTTTTGTGTATCACGATCTCACCACGGATCTCTATTTGCCGGACACCGTACTTCATGAAAGCCGCGGATAGCGGTATAGCTTTGATCTGGCGGATATTAGCGGTAACATCCTCGCCCATTACACCATCGCCACGGGTGGCGCCACGGGCTAAACTGCCATCGTTATAAATAAGTGATATTCCAGCGCCATCGTACTTGGGTTCTACACAATATTCTATATCATCAGTCTCTGCAAGTTCGTGGCAGCGGCGATCCCAATCGGTGAGGTCATCTGCATTGTAGGTATTGTCGAGGCTGAGCATGGGCACCAGGTGGCTCACTGTAGGGAAACGCTCGCTGAGACCCTGCGCTACACGTTGTGTTGGTGAATCCTGAGTTACGAGTGCGGGGTGTTTTTCTTCAAGGTGCTTTAACTTTTTATAAAGCGTGTCGTATTCTACATCGGCAAGTACGGGATCGCTCTGCACATAATACTTCCAGTCGGCATAAATGATAACGTCGCGGAGTTGCGTTATCGTATCCGCTGCCGTTGCTTCATCATGCTTTAATAAGTGTTTGGCTTGCTCATACAAGCGTTTTTCATCGTGTGACGTGTACATGGTGCAAAGTAAATAAGTTTTGGAGTTTGAAAGTAATTGCTCCCTAAAAAGTCTTTATATTCTCACGTAAATCTAATTTAGAGTTTGTATCTTTAAATGCATACTTTATATACAAATACAGCACTATGGCAGCTACATCATTTAGAAAAAAAGATACCAAAAGCGCCTCATTTACTTTTACAAAAGAACATTTGAAAATACTGAATAAAGAACATGCATTACATCTTTGCGGTAAAACAAAATCATATAACTGGGAAGAAGTGAAGGAAATTATCAGAGGTAAAAGAACTATGTAAATGTATCCACTAATTCACATACGATATTGTAACTCCGAATGAAAAAAGAGTTCAAATCATATACCTCTTTTACGCGTGCAGAGCGGATAGGCTTGTTATGCTTATGTGCATTGCTGATCATTCTTATCAGCATCAGGGCAAGCATGCATTTATGGGTGCAAACGGTATATGACAAGGAGAAAGAAAAGACATTAGTTGCTGCATGGGAAAATTTTAAGAGCAGCCAACCCGTGATAAAAGCAGTGGATACAAACGGAAGTGCAAATGACTACCAGGATGCATATGATGATAATGAAACACCGCTGCCCAGTATTATAAATGTGAATACAGCAGACTCGGCAACGTTGGTGCGGTTAAAAGGTATTGGCCCGGTAACAGCAGGTAAAATAGTGGCGCGCAGGAAAAGTATAGGTCCGTTTACCAGTATCGACCAACTGCTGGAAATACGGAAATTTCCGGATGGTACTTTTAAAATACTAAAGCAACACCTTGTGGTCAAGGACGCTGAATAATCATATGCTTATCAATAATATACCTATATTATATAGAAAAGGAGGTTATCGGCCTATTTGAGTGCAACAGATTCAAATTTTCCTTTTTAGTTCCGTTCAAAAAAATGTTGTAAAATTGCCGATTGAACAATAGTTGCATATAAATAATTTATGGATTTCAAGTATACGGATGCCCAGATATCGATTGCAGAAATGATCCGCGATTTTGCCAACAAACATATTCGCCCGCAAATGATGGAGTGGGATGAAGCACAAAAATTTCCGGTTGATCTTTTTCATAAAATGGGGGAACTTGGACTGATGGGTGTGCTTGTGCCAACAGAATATGGCGGTTCGGGACTCGGGTACTTTGAGTATGTAACTGTGATCAGTGAAATAGCCAAGGTATGCGGCTCAATAGGGCTATCGGTAGCTGCACATAACTCACTTTGTACCGGACATATCATGTACTTCGGGAATGAGGAGCAGAAAAGAAAGTACCTACCAAAACTGGCAACGGGTGAATGGATAGGTGCATGGGCACTTACGGAAGCCAATACGGGCAGCGACTCAGGCAACATGCGCTGCACAGCTACAAAAGACGGCGACCACTGGGTACTTAACGGCACTAAAAACTGGATAACGCACGGCATCAGCGGCAATGTAGCTGTAGTGCTGGCACGCACCGGTGAGCCACGGGCAAAAAATAACAGTACTGCATTTATCATAGAGCGCGGCACACCGGGCTTTGCAGCGGGTAAGAAGGAAAATAAGCTGGGTATGCGCGCAAGTGAAACTGCGGAACTTGTGTTTGACAATTGCCGTATCTCTGATGCACAAAGGATGGGCCCTGTGGGTGATGGTTTTCACCAGGCAATGAAGGTGCTTGATGGCGGACGTATATCTATTGCCGCACTTGCGCTTGGTATTGCGAAGGGTGCTTATGAAGCCTCCCTTAAGTATTCGAAAGAACGTATACAATTTGACCAGCCGATCTCTAACTTCCAGGCAATTGCTTTTAAGCTGGCAGATATGGCTACCCAGATAGAAGCATCTGAGCTGCTGATATACCAGGCCTCTGACCTGAAAAACCGCGGCATGAAAATGAGCAAAGAATCGGCAATGGCAAAATACTATGCATCAGAAGCATCGGTGCGGATATCGACAGATGCGGTGCAGATATTTGGCGGGTATGGCTACACCAAGGATTTCCCGGTGGAGAAATACTACCGCGACAGCAAGCTGTGCACTATAGGTGAGGGCACTTCTGAAATACAAAAGCTGGTGATATCGAGAGATATTCTTAAAGCATAATTTTCAAATCATTCATATAACTAAAAGCGGGATCATTCCCGCTTTTGTTATGTGGTAGCTATCTTTATTTCTCATAGCTTTGTTTGTCAAAACCACTTAATCAGTGATGGCCAGGTACCTGCTTTTTATTTTATTATTTATGGTTACCAGCTGCTGCTATGCACAGGAAGTATCGCTTAAAGATACGGTAGCGGCTTACAATGCTAAAAGGATAAAAGTAAATAAGACCGGTATGCAAATACTGGGTGCGTGGGGAGTTGCAAACATTGCAGATGGCGGTATTGGTTATTTTACCGCGAAACAAGATGAGTGGAAATATTTTCATGAAATGAACGCCGTATGGGGTGTGGTAAATACGGGTATAGCTGCATTGGGCCTTGCAAACGGGAGGAGAGAACAGGCTGAGAAAATAAATGCAATGACGGCCTATGAGCGGTATAAAGCCTCAAAGAAAATATACCTCATCAATTCAGGGCTTGATGTATTATATATGGCCACCGGGCTGGGGCTAACCAGGTATGCTGAAAACACAAAGCAAAACGCGGCAATATTCAATGGTTTTGGGAAATCAATTGTGATGCAGGGGGCTTTCCTGTTTATTTTTGACAATTTCATGTACACCACACACGCCCGCTACAACAGCAAATGGATAAGGGTAATGGATGAGCTTAGTGTAAGCACCAATGGGATAGGGATAAGGCATACTATTAAGTAGTAGATTTTTGAATGCTCACCTATCATGCTTACATTTATAATATAATCACTCACTATATGAAAAACCTTATCATTATTCTCCTACTTTTACTCCCCCTATTCACCACAGCACAGGTCATTGTTACATGCGCAGGTGGAGGCAGCGCAAGCCTAGGTGATGGCGGCCCTGCTATAGACGCAGAAGTATTACAGCCTTTTGGCATGGCTCTTGACGACAGCGGCAATCTATATATATGTTCAGCCTATCGTATTCGCAAAGTAAGCCCAGGTTATGGAGGCATCATTACTACTATTGCCGGAAATGGTACGCCTGGCTATAGCGGAGATCATGGCCTGGGTATCTATGCTCAAATTGCCTGGTGTTCAGATGTGTTCGTTGATCATCATGGTAGTGTATACATTGCTGATGCCGCGAATAATTGCATAAGGAAAGTAACTAATGCAGATACTATAACCACTATTGCAGGTACAGGTGTGGCAGGCTACAATGGAGATAACATACTTGCTACTACGGCACAGTTGAATATCCCAGAGGGTATAGCAGTGGACAGCATAGGGAATGTTTATATAGTTGATAAAGAAAATTTTCGTATCCGTAAAGTGGATACAGCTGGCATTATTACTACTATAGCAGGTATAGGTGTTTCCGGTTTTAGCCCGGATGGAAGTCGTGCGGATACTGCAAAACTTGACTCTATTGAAAGCATAAGAATTGATAAGATAGGGAATATTTTTTTTGCTGATAATGTGCGCATCCGTAAGATAGATACTGCAGGCATTATCACTACTATTGCAGGCACAGGAATAATAGGCTATAGTGGAGATAGTGGGGTTGCAATAAATGCAGAAATAGGGGGTGGGGCAATAGCTATAGATAGTGCTGGCAATTTATACATTGCTGATGAAGGCGCTAACCGCATTCGCAAAGTAGATACTGTAGGTATAATTACTACAATTGCTGGAAATGGTATATCAGGTTACTATGGTGATAATGGTAATCCTTTGTCAGCTGAGTTACGTATTCCACAAGGAGTTGCTGTCAGTAATAACGGGGATGTATATATAGGCGACACATACAATGACCGTGTGCGCTTGATTACTATGCACCCGGTGGGAATAAATGCTATTGCAAGTAGTAGTGGAGGAATAAGTGTCTACCCTAATCCCGCCAATGAAGAAGTTACGATTACCGCAAAGACTAATAACACTTATACTTTGGTTATTACAGATGTATTAGGCAGGTCGGTGTATAAAGACAATTTTACAGGTAGGGTGCAACTACCTCTGAATAATTGGCAATCAGGTTTTTATTATGTGCAGGTGATGAGTGAAAATGGATATAAAGAAGTAAAGAAATTGATAGTACAGTAGTGCGGCCTTATAACAGCATATGGATAAGGGTAATGGATGAGCTTAGTGTAAGCACTAATGGGATAGGGATAAGGCATACTATTAAGTAGTAGATTTTTGAATGCTCACCTATCATGCTTACATTTATAATATAATCACTCACTATATGAAAAACCTTATCATTATCCTCCTACTCCTTCCCCTTCTTACTAATGCACAAGTCATTGTTACCTGCGCAGGCACAGGTACACTAGGCTATACTGGCGATGGTCACCCCGCTGTAGATGCAGAATTATATTATCCGCATGGTGTTGTCCTTGATGATAGTGGCAACCTCTATATATGCGATGAGGAGAACTCATGTATCCGCAAAGTAAGTAACCCCGCAAATCTTGGGGTTGGCATTATCACTACCATTGCAGGCAATGGTACTCTTGGTTATAGCGGAGATCATGGGTTAGGCATTTATGCTCAGATAACTGGAGTTGATGTAGCTGTAGACCATTATCAAAACGTATATATAGCTGATGTAGATAATAATCGTATTCGCAAAGTATCTTTTGCAGATACCATTACTACAATTGCAGGCACAGGCATAGCTGGCTATAACGGCGATACTATTTTTGCTGATACAGCACAGTTAAATAGCCCAACTGGGATTACTATGGACAGCATTGGCAATATTTACTTTACCGATGTATATAATTACCGCATCCGTAAGATAGATACTGCAGGTATTATTACTACCATTGCAGGCACAGGCATTTTAGGATTCAGCCCCGATGGCAGTCACGCTGATACAGCCAAATTTGATGGTCTATATAGCATCAGGATGGACAAGCAGGGTAACCTGCTTTTTGCAGACAATAATCGTATTCGTAAAATAGATTCTGCAGGTATGATCACTACCATTGCAGGAAATGGAATTATTGGATATAGTGGGGATAGTGGATTGGCAACGGCAGCAGAGATAAGTGGGGGGGGCTATTGCTTTAGACAGTGCGGGTAATTTATATATTGCAGATGCAGGTTCTGGCCGCATTCGCAAAGTAAATACCTCCGGCATCATAAATACCATTGCAGGTGGTGGTAGTGGTAGCTTAGGAGATGGGGGCAACCCGCTGTTGGCAATATTAAATAGTCCGGAAGGTGTTGCCGTTAGTAATTCCGGTGATATTTATATTGGGGATGTTGTTCATAATCGTATCCGCCTTGTCACTACGCATCCTGTAGGGGCAAGTAATATTATTAGTCAGCAGATAAGCATAACTATATACCCTAATCCCACAAATGAAGAGGTAAATCTCGAAACAAACCCCAAGGGTAATTATACGGTTATAATTACTGATGTACTGGGCAGGCCAATTTATAAAGACAATTTTACAGGTAAATTAATTATTCCGGCACATTGGCAACCCGGTGTTTATTATGTGAAGGTGATTAGTGAAAATGGATATAAAGAAGTGCAGAAACTGATAGTACAGTAGTGCGGCCTTATAACAGCATATTATCAATGAGCCTTATCTCCCCTATTTTGGCAGCTATGAGTGCTACCATTGGGGTGTCGGTGTTGTAGTTGTCCAATAATTTAAGATTCCGGGCATCAGCGAGGGCTACATAATCGGGTTCAAAACCTTTTGCAGACAAGAGGTCTTCACATTCTTTTTTTACCACGGCAAAGCTACCGATGTGCTGCTTTGACTGGATAGAAACAAGACACTGGTATATGATGGCTGCTACTACCCGCTGGGGCTCGGTGAGCCTGCGGTTGCGGGAGCTCATGGCCAGGCCATCAGATTCGCGCATTGTGGGGCAAATGACCACCTCCATTTCTTGCAGGCCCATCATTTCGGTAAGCTTGGTGATGACCATGCATTGCTGGTAATCTTTTTGGCCTAAATACAGTTTGGCGGGTTTTATAATATCCAGTAACCGGGCAACGACCTGCCCTACCCCTTTAAAATGGCCGGGGCGTTTGGCGCCTTCAAGTATGGTGTCGAGGTAACCGAAATCGAATGTTTTGGTATTTGCTGCACCGCCGGGATAGATCTCCTCTACGTCGGGCATATATAATACATCACAACCGGCACTTATGAGCAACTCTATATCTGCTTCGGTAGATACGGGATATTTCTCAAGGTCTTTTTTATCGTTGAATTGGGTAGGATTTACAAAAATGCTGCATACAGCCAATGTACCATCTTCCTTAGCTTTTTTTATCAGAGACAGGTGCCCGGCATGGAGTGCACCCATAGTGGGAACAAAGCCAATACTACGTCCGTTTGCCACCTGAGCGGATATATATATATTTATGTCATTATTTTTTTTAAAGATGACCATATAACTATTTTAGGTTCCGGGGGTGCAAAGTACGGTTGGAATTCAATATTTTCGTAATTTTGCAGACTGTTTTATTTTATTTCGGCTTAATAATCAAATCTTCAGCATGTCGGCAGACACAAAGAAACGTGTTTTAATAATAGCGAACGAATTATCTCCTTATACCGAGTTTACGGATTTTGCCCAGATACTTAACAAGCTGGCAATCAAGACTTTCGATTCCGGCATTGAAGTGCGGGTGATCATGCCACGGTTTGGCGTGATCAATGAACGCCGCCACCGGCTGCATGAAGTAGTGCGCCTGTCGGGGATAAATGTAATTATTGATAAAGATGATTATCCACTGATCATTAAGGTTGCCTCGCTGCCCAATGCGCGCTTACAGGTATACTTTATGGATAACGAGGATTATTTTAAGCGTAAGGCAGTATTCCGCGACGACCAGGACAACTTCTTTGATGACAATGCCGAGCGCATGATCTTCTTCTGCAAAAGCGCTTTGGAAACCGTAAAAAAATTCGGCTGGCCTCCACACGTGATCCATTGTCATGGATGGATGACCTCTCTGATACCATTATATCTGAAAACGACCTATAAAAAAGAGCCTGTTTTCGGTTATTCAAAGATCGTATATACGGCTCAGGCCAACCAGTTTAAAGAAAAGCTGAACCCTAATTTCATGAAGAAGGCCCTTATCAGTAATGAGATAAAGGAAAAAGATCTTGATTCCTACAAAGAGGGTACGAATACCGCTTTGACAATTGGTGCAGGCAAAAGCGCTGATGTAGTAGTTTTCGGATCTGATAAAATGGAGAAAAAAGTTGTAGATGAATTAAAGCCAAGCCGTTACAAAAAAGTGCTTAAATATGATGCCGGATGGAAAGAAGATGTTACCCCCCTGCTGGAGCTGTATAAAAGCTTAACAGAGTCTTAGTATTTCTTTTGCCATCTTAGCCGTAAAATTTGTCGTCATGAAGCATCATATTCATAGGATCCTTGTAATAATCATAGCCTCATTTATGGTTATTTTTACCCAAACCGGGTGCAGGGAAAATACCCTTATCAGGTCTAAAGTTTTACCAGCCAATGATACTGTGGGGGTAAAGAGCTATACCCTTAACTGTATAACGCATACCTATTATGATGACACCGCAATAACCAGCACAGACATAGGTGGTATACCCTGCTACCAGGGCGTGGGTACATATTACGACCAGTTCTTTGGGACGATGGTGGGTTCTACGTTTTTCCAGGTGTCTTTTGGCAGTGTTCCCAACAATGTGTTTGCGGGTTATACAATAGATTCTGCAATACTTGTTTTGCCTTACAGCGGATTTACATATGGTGATACATCGAGTGCATACTCCTCACTGACCCAGACATACCAGGTATTTTACATGCTCGATTCTTTAAGTAATCCGGCAATAACCAATTACTTTTCTTTCAGTTCAAAACCGGTTGATATATCTAACCCGCTCAGCGACCCGACGACTGTAAATACATACCACCTCAGAGATTCTGTAGGAATTTATACCCAGGATTACAATTATCCAGCATTGCGCATCAAGCTAAGGATACCTGCTTTAATGCAACATCTTAACCCGGCGTTGAACCTTCTGTCTACGAGCACTAACCTTCCGCAGGATTGGTTTAATGCATTTAATGGTATTTGTGTAATGCCGGCCAATACGAACCCATTAATGATACCTCAGGGGCCATCAGCGCTGCCTTATTTCCAGCTTGACGGATCAACCCAATACAGTGAGGCGGGCATATTAGTCTATTCGCACCTGGCGGGAACAACTGCGCCCGTTATTGATACGGCTCCTATTGTTTTCCCATTCGACCCAACGATCTGCTCGCACTTTAATAATCTCACAAGATCTTACAGCCGCTACCCGGTAAATAACCTGCTGCGCTCGTCGCAGGTCAATGACAGCATAATTGTATTGCAAAACCAGCCGGGCGCAAGCTTGGATATACTTATACCGGGTATGAAATCAATACCGAAAGGTATCGTAATTAACAACGCACAGTTACAGTTAAACCTGCTCACTATCCCATTGTATGCTTCGGATACAAACAGCGCACAACTACCGGAAAGATTATACCCGGTAGGTATAGGCAATGCAACTTACCCAACCGGTGTAGGGAATGGCGTAGCTTATAATCTTGCCGACAGGTACCCAACAACGAGCCTTACACCACTTGCTTATATGGATGGTTACTGGCACCTGCTCACCGTGGGTTCAAATGTATTGGAGACCTACACCATCAACATACCGCGCGAGGTTATGGCCTCTATTGCTGCAAACAATGATACTTTACACTTACATATAACAGGAACACAGGATTTTTATGGTGCATTTAAAATGGTAGCCGGAGGCGGGACCTATTCAAACCCACTCTACCAGCCAAAATTTGTGATCACCTATTCAAAATTGAATAACTAATTCAATAACTTATGTGCGGGATTGTAGGCTATATCGGGAATAAGGAAGCTTTTCCCATACTTATTAAAGGGCTTAAACGTCTTGAATACAGGGGCTATGACAGTGCAGGAATAGCTTTGCTGAATGGCGAAATGACTGTTTTTAAGAAAGCAGGCAAAGTAAGCGACCTTGAAAAGATAGTTGACCACAAGCATATTTTTGCCAATATTGGAATTGGCCATACCCGCTGGGCTACCCATGGTGAACCGAATGATATTAATGCTCATCCGCAAGTCTCCCAATCCGGCAACCTGGCTATCATTCATAACGGGATCATTGAGAACTATTCTGCTATTAAGGAAGAGCTGAAAAAACGTGGTTATACGTTTCATTCGGATACGGATACGGAAGTATTGGTGAACCTGATAGAAGAAGTACAGAAAACAGAAAAAACAACGCTGGATAATGCAGTGCGCATAGCCCTCAACGAAGTGGTAGGTGCATATGCTATAGTGGTACTGAATAAAAACAACCCGGATCAACTGATAGCTGCACGTAAAGGCAGCCCGCTTGTAATAGGTATAGGTGAGGATGAGTTTTATATAGCGTCAGATGCGTCTCCTATTATTGAGTATACACAAAACGTTGTGTACCTGGATGAGCAGGAGTATGCTGTCATAAACCGTGATGGAAATTATTCTATACGCACACTGGGAAATGTTGAAAAATCGCATGAAATAAAGAAGCTTGAATTCTCACTTGAAGTAATAGAGAAAGGTGGTTTTGAGCATTTCATGCTGAAAGAGATATATGAGCAGCCTAAAGCGATAGAAGACTCCCTACGCGGGAGGATGAATGCTCGCCAGGGATGGATAAAACTTGGTGGCCTTAATGAATATATTAACCGCATAGATAAAGCCGAGCGCTTCATTATCACAGCATGTGGCACATCGTGGCATTCCGGGCTGATAGGAGAATACCTGATCGAAGACCTTGCCCGCGTGCCGGTAGAAGTAGAATATGCATCAGAGTTCCGCTACAGAAACCCGATCATTTCTGAAAAAGATGTGGTAATTGCCATTTCCCAATCCGGCGAAACTGCAGATACCCTTGCGGCTATAGATATTGCCAAAGACCGGCAGGCACTCATATATGGTGTTTGTAATGTAATTGGCTCATCAATTGCAAGAGCATCACATGCTGGGTCATATACCCATGCAGGCCCGGAAATAGGTGTTGCATCGACAAAAGCATTTTCTACACAGATATCCCTTATTACACTCATAGCTTTGCAACTGGCTATGGTAAAAGGGACGATACCCACATCCAAGCTCAGGGAGATACTCTATGAACTGGAAAACATACCTAAGAAAATAGAGGAAACACTGCTACTGGATGCACAGATAAAAGAGATAGCCGCTATTTATAAAGACGCTACTAACTTCTTATATCTTGGCCGTGGCTACAATTTCCCTGTGGCACTGGAAGGTGCACTAAAGCTGAAAGAGATATCATACATACATGCAGAAGGCTACCCTGCCGCAGAAATGAAGCACGGGCCGATAGCTCTTATTGATGAGAACATGCCGGTGGTATTTCTTGCAACCAATAAAAGCGCGTACGAGAAAATCGTATCTAATGTGCAGGAAGTAAAGGCCCGGAAAGGAAAAATCATAGCAGTAGTGCATAAGGGTGATACCCAAATACGCGCCCTGGCAGATCATATCATAGAGGTTCCAGAAACCGAGGAAATACTCTCACCACTAATCACCATAGTGCCTTTGCAACTACTCGCCTACCACATAGCTATTATGCGTGGCTGCAATGTAGACCAGCCAAGAAACCTTGCGAAGTCTGTGACGGTGGAATAACTTATTATTACTAAGAAAATCTTATATAGCGCCTTTTCAGGCAACAACGCTATGCATAGATATTTTTATTTATCTTTATTGCCGATAGTTTTGGGAATAAGAATTAATAAATATTTACCAGACCATTAATAGGGAGAATTTGAAAAATAATTCGCAATATCTTTACCATAGTTTTATATCATTCGGGGCTCACCTAATACATGAAAAAGATAGCAATACTTCAATCAAATTATATACCCTGGAAAGGCTACTTCGATATGATAAATATGGTTGATGAATTCATTTTGTATGATGATATGCAGTATACCCGCCGGGACTGGCGCAACAGAAATAAGATAAAGACCCCCAATGGCTTAGCCTGGCTTACGATACCTGTAGAAGTAAAGGGGAAATACTTTCAGAAAATAAATGAGACTACCATATCTGACCCAAAATGGGCCAAAGAACATTGGGCAACAATAAAACAATTTTATAGTAAGGCCAAGTATTTCAAAGAGTATAAGGATGTATTTGAACCGGTATATCTTAATTGCGAGGAATCTTATTTGAGTAAAGTAAATCACAAATTAATAACAACGATCAATACTGTACTCGGCATAGATACAAAAATATCATGGTCGAGTGACTATGAAATTGTTGACGGAAAGACAGAACGATTGTTAAGCCTTGTACAGCAGGCAAACGGTACTGAATACATATCAGGCCCGGCGGCAAAAGATTACATTGTTGATGGTTTCTTTACAGATGCAGGTATAAAACTTAGCTGGATGGATTATTCAGGATATCCTGAATATACACAACTATACCCTCCGTTTGAACATGGCGTTACTGTACTTGATCTTATTTTCAATGAAGGGCCGTTAGCTATGAATTATTTAAAAAGAGACGTGGATGGAAAATAAGATACTGGACTCCGTTAATGATTATTATACGCAAAAGATAAAAGAGCACGGTGTTACGCCAAGAGGTGTTGACTGGAATTCAATTGAATCGCAGGAATTAAGGTTCAGGGAACTTTGCAGTGTAATTGAAGCTAATGATGGTTTCTCAGTATTGGATTTTGGCTGTGGTTATGGTGCTATGCTTGATTACCTGGCAGAGCTTAAGAAAGATTTTCATTACACCGGCCTGGATATATCAGATGAAATGATTGCCCAGGCTGTAAAAAAACATGCCGGCAATCAGAACGTAAGCTGGAAAACCAGGCTCAATGATGATGAATTGCATGATTACACAATTGCGAGCGGGATATTCAGTGTTCGGTTAAACGCAGGAGATGATGAATGGAAGAAGTATATAACCGATACACTTGACATAATAAATAAGCATAGCAAAAAAGGGTTTGCTTTTAATATGCTTACCATATACTCAGACAAAGAATTTATGCGTGATTATCTTTATTATGCAGATCCGGCTTTTTTCTTTGACTATTGCAAAAGAAATTTTTCAAAGTATGTGGCTTTACTGCATGATTACCCGCTTTATGAATTTACAATTATTGTTAAAAAGTAAGTGATGGCAAAAGAAAAGATAATAATTTTTGGCACCGGCGATATAGCACAAATTGCGAATTACTATTTTGACATTGATAGTAAGTATGAAGTGGTAGCTTTTACCATTGACAGTGCGTATATAAAGCAAAATGAATTTGAAGGCAAGCAAGTGATCGCTTTTGAAAACATTGCAACAACACACCCGCCTGCCGAATATAAAATGTTTATTGCATTGAGTTATGCAAAAATGAATACAGTGCGTGAGGCCAAATATCATGAAGCTAAGGCAAAAGGCTATGAACTTGTGAGCTACATAAGCAGCAGGTGCAGTTACTTATCTCAATTTCCATGTGGAGATAATTGTTTTATTTTTGAAGATAATACAATACAACCTTTTGTAAAGATAGGCAGCAATGTAACTTTATGGAGCGGCAACCACATAGGGCATCATTCTGAAATAAAAGATCACAATTTCGTAAGCTCGCACGTGGTTATATCAGGGCATTGTGTGATCGAAAGCTACTGTTTTCTTGGGGTAAACAGTACCTTGGCCCACAATGTGATCATAGCCCAAAAGACATTGCTCGGTGCAGGCGCTGTAATTTCTAAAAACACGGAAGAAGGAGGAATTTATGTACCTCCGCGTACTGTGAAGCTTGAAAAGAAAAGTGATGAAATAACTTTATAAAGAAACAGAAAATAATGGCCACAAATCCGCTCATATCAATTGTCAGCCCGGTATATAAAGCTGAAAATATTGTGCCTGAGCTAGTAAAAAGGATCATAGAGGAGACCTCAAAGATTACCGAAAACTTTGAGATCATATTAGTTGAAGATGGTGGCCCTGACAACTCATGGACCAAAATCGAAGCAGAAGCACTAAAAGACAACAGGGTAAAAGGAATAAAGCTAAGCCGCAATTTCGGGCAACATTTTGCAATAACAGCGGGGATAGAAGCTGCACAAGGTGATTACGTGGCAGTAATGGATTGCGATCTGCAGGATGACCCAATTTACCTGCCAATATTATACCAAAAAGCGCTTGAAGGATTTGACATTGTCTTTACCTATAAAGCTTTCCGAAAACATAATTTCTTAAAAAACATAACGGCGAATGCTTTCAATAAAGTATTCAATTACCTGGTTGACAATAAAGATTGGAAATCGCATAGCAATGTAGGATCTTATAGTATGCTCACCAGGAAAGCCGTGAACGCTTTCTGTTCATTCAATGACTACCAGCGGCATTACCTGATGGTGCTGCGGTGGCTGGGATTTAACACTACTTATGTAGAGATTGAGCACAAGGAACGATTTGAAGGTAAAAGCAGCTACAATTTATCCAGGCTGATATTACATGCCATCAATGGTATTACATCACAATCTGATAAGCTGTTACGGATAAATGTGACGATTGGTATATTATTGTCCATGTTGTCATTTTTATCTATAATTGTGATCATAATCTTGTATTTTACTGCAGGGTTTATGTCGGGATGGGCGAGCCTTATTGTAACTATTCTTTTTTCAACGGGCGTATTGCTTACAAGTATTGGCATAGCAGGCATCTATACCGGAAAAACTTTTGAACAGGTAAAAAACAGGCCAAAATACATTATAGATAAAAGTGTGAACGTATAAGCGATTTTATGGAAAATTCATATGGTGTTACCTTACAGCAAACTAACATATCGGCGACAGATCTACATCTTGAAGAGTTACGAATAAAAGGATTTACCGTTTTACCGAATGTATTAGATGAGTCTCTGCTTCAGATAGCCAGGGAAAAACTGGATGCAGTATATTTGAAACAAGCTGCTATTATTGGTGAGGACAGGCTGGCTGCAATAAATGAAAAGGACCTGGTAAGAATGCCTTTCAAATACGATGATTTTTTTCTTTACAATCTTGCTGCTAATCCTAAATTATTAGATTTTATCAAACTTGTATTGGGCGATTATTTTATTCTTCATTTACAGAACGGGATAATTAACAGGCCTAACGAGGTGCATCACCAAAGCAGCTGGCACAGGGACCTACCCTACCAGAATTTTGTTATTTCCAAACCCCTGGCATTAGGATCACTTTTTTGTATAGATGACTTTACCGAAGAAAATGGCTGTACACAAGTGGTGCCATTTACTCATAAATGTGAAACGATCCCTTCGATAGAATATATACAGGCCAATAAAGTACCGGCCGTGGCCAAGGCAGGCTCTGTGATCGTTTTTGACGCCATGTTATTTCATAAGGCAGGCTATAATGCTTCTAACAATACCAGGAGAGGTATCAATAATGTATTTGTGACCCCAATATTGAAACAACAAATAGATATGCCCAAAGCACTCGATGACAAGTATACTGATGATCCGTTTTTAAGCAAATTATTAGGGTATGATTCAGCAGTGGCTGAAAATGACATTGTCTGGAGAGAAAACCGGTTAAAAAAAATGAATAAATAATCAACTAATGGCCGAACTAGCTCCCGGAAACATTTTGCAAAAAATGTATTTAAAAGAAAGGATAGCCCAACTGCATCCCAAAACATTTTGTGAGATAGGTAGCGGGAACGGGTATCTTTCAAAGCTGTTCCTGGATAAAGGAATGTCAGGCAGAGGATACGACCTTAATGAAAGTGCGTGCAAAAATAATACGGAGTTAAACCAACAATACATAAATAATAAGCAATACACCGTAACGTGCGGCGATTTTTTTGATTCAGTATCCGGAGCGCAATTTGATTATATTATTTCCTGCATGGTAATTGAGCACCTTGACCAGGACATGGTAAATAAATACTTTGAAAATTGTAAAAAAGCCTTGACTTCCAACGGAGTTTTGGCTGTTTTTGTGCCTGCCAATATGAAATACTGGGGTATAGAAGATGTGATAGCGGGGCACTTTAAACGGTACAGCTTCGATGACTTTAAAGATATTGCTAAAAAAAATAGCCTTACGATATCAGATATTGCCGGCTTGAACTTTCCTATATCAAACTGGCTATTACGGTTATCGAATTATTTGGTGAAGAAAAATGAAGGGTATAAGGAAGAGATGACGATGCAAGAGCAGACCGTATTATCAGGGAACAGGAATGTGAAATTCAAAACATCATTCCCGTGGTATTTTAAACTCATCCTCAATGATGTGACTATGTATCCTTTTCATCTAATGCAAAAGATGAATAAAAACAATAGCAAATCAATGGTTATCTATTGCGAGTTCAAAAAATGAAATGGCATAAACTACAGCATATTTTTGCACCTGATAATAATTTTGACTGGATGTATTCACATGCAGCAAACCCGTTTGCAGAGCACATTTCGGGAGATATTTTCAGGATCTATTTTACCTGCAGAAATAAAGAAAGTAAGTCGCACATAGGATATGTAGATGTTGATTTCGGTAATGATTTCAAAGTAATTGGTATCTCTGACAAACCGGTGTTAGAGCCCGGGGAGCCGGGCATCTTTGATGACAGCGGAGTAGCAATGGGCTACCTGCTGAATATTGAGAACAAAAAATATCTCTACTACCTTGGCTGGAATTTAAAAGTAACGGTACCATGGCTCAATACCATAGGCCTTGCAACATGGAACGAAGCAACCGGTACATTTGATAAATATCGCCGGGCACCAATAATGGACAGGAGCAACGAAGACCCGTTTTCTATATCATACCCTTCTATTTTGTTTGAAGACAATAAATACCGGATGTGGTATGGCTCAAACCTGAAATGGGGTAAGATACAGGATGATATGGCGCACGTGATAAAGTATGCAGAAAGCGCAGATGGCATCCACTGGACGAGAACAAACCAGGTGCATATTAACCTCGAACACCCTAATGAATATGCGCTGTCTAAACCATTTGTAGTTAAGACCGGAGATCTTTACCAGATGTGGTATTCTTATCGCAGCAATGGTGATATTACTACCTACCGAATAGGCTATGCCGACTCAAAAGACGGATATAACTGGGTGAGAAGAGACGCAGAAGCAGGCATAGATGTATCTGCTGATGGATGGGATAGCGAAATGATCTGCTACCCTTTTATCTTTGACCACAAGAATAAACGGTATATGCTTTATAATGGTAACGGATATGGCAAAACAGGGTTTGGCATAGCTCAATTAATTAGTTAAGAAAGACATTTATGAAACGAATAGGATTTAACAAACCATACCTTACCGGCAAAGAAAACGAATATATATACCAGGCTGTTCTATCCGGTAAAATATCAGGCGATGGTAGTTTTACCAAACGCTGTCACCAGTTTTTCGAGAGCCGTTATGGATTTAAAAAGTGCCTGCTTACCACCTCCTGCACAGATGCGCTGGAGATGGCCGCATTGCTTATAGATATTAAACCGGGTGATGAAGTGATCATGCCTTCTTATACGTTTGTATCCACATCAAATGCGTTTGTGCTGCGTGGTGCTAAAATAATATTCTGTGACAGCCGCAAGGATCATCCGGGTATTGATGAGGACCTTATAGAGCCACTGATCACAAACCGTACAAAAGCAATAGTACCCGTTCATTATGCGGGTGTAGCTTGCGATATGGATAAGATAATGGCCCTTGCTGATAAATATAATCTCTATGTAATTGAAGACGCAGCCCAGGCCATTGATAGTTACTATACGGGTAAAAATGGTGTAAAGAGACCACTGGGGTCGATTGGGCATTTGGCGGCTTTCTCGTTTCATGAAACTAAAAATATCATGTCGGGAGAGGGAGGGATGATCGTCATTAATGATGATCGTTTTATTCACAGGGCTGAAATAATAAGGGAAAAAGGGACAAACAGGAGCCAATTTTTCAGGGGCGAAGTAGACAAATATGGCTGGGTAGATATAGGAAGCTCATTTTTACCATCAGATATAATTGCCGCATTTTTATTTGCACAGTTAGAAAACCTTGATGATATACAACAAAAAAGGAAAGCTATCTGGGAGGCTTATTATGAAGGATTAAAGCCGCTGCAGGAAAAAGGAATTTTACAGCTCCCTGTAATACCTCCTTATGCCACAAACAACTCGCATATGTTTTATGTTGTTTGTAAAGACCTGGAACAACGTACCGAAATAATCAATCTCCTTAAAAAAAGCAATACAGACTCTGTTTTTCACTATTTGAGTTTGCATAAAAGCCCTTATTATACGGCACAGTATCAGGGCAAAGATCTGCCTGAATGCGACAGATATACAGACTGTTTGTTGAGATTGCCGATGTATTATGAACTGGCTATTGAAGATATTGAAAATATTTGCACTACTATAAAATCTTACTATTCATAAATACCGGATTGTTTGCAAATATTGTTATAAAATGGGGTAATCTTTATGTGCCAAATTTGA
>CAIRZD010000445.1 GCA_903882965.1 uncultured Bacteroidota bacterium | reverse complement strand
TACTACATTTTTTAAATATTATGCCCCGCTCCTCAGCTCAGGAACGGGGCTTTTTGCATTATTAACTGAAAGCTAATAAGCCCGGCACTATATAGATGTGGGGGGAAATTTGCATTAAATATTTTGCTTTTGCAAAGAATGTTTGATATTTTTATATCAAACTATTTCTTATGAAACGTTTCTATGTAACTTTTATCGCATTATTCTTTTCTTTTTTGTGCCCAAAAGTTTTCGGGCAAGTAGTGGGCCCGATATTGGGGACTCCTGTAATTTGCCAGGGTTTGACTACATCTTTAAGTGATACTACCGCAAGTGGTACATGGGTGAGCAGCATGTCTGCCATTGCTACGGTGAGTGGTGGTGGCATTGTTACGGGTGGAGCGCCCGGTACAAGCACTATCAGCTATACAGTGGGTGGGACTACAGTGACGCAGGTGGTTACTGTATATGCTTCGCCGGGAGTAATTAATGGCCCGAGTGCTATATGTGATGGCAGCTCTGCTACTTTAAGTGATTTTACTGCGGGGGGTGTATGGAGTAGCAGTGATTGGCACTGTTACAGGAGTTGTTAGCGGTGTAGTATCCGGCACTACAATGATCACTTATGCTTTGGGTACGTGTATATCTACAAAAGTGATGACGATAAATCCGCTGCCATCAACGATCGCAGGGGTAGATGCGGTATGTGTGGGCTTTACAACAGTGCTTTCTGATGCGGCAACCGGGGGAACCTGGATGAGCACCAATAACGCGGTAGGAACCGTTGTTCCAACTACAGGTGTTGTGGGAGGCGTTTCGCCAGGCACTACACAAATCAGTTATACATTGCCTACGGGATGTGCAATGGCTGTAATAGTTACTGTGAATATAATACCAACGGCTACTCCCAGTTCATCAACTGTGTGTGTGGGTGGAACGGTTGGGCTGACAGGTACACCAGGCGGGGCATGGAGTAGTATGGCTCCCGGGACAGTAGCTGTAATCAGCGGGGGGCTGGAAGGAGTTTCAGTTGGTACTACTACCATCAGTTATACACTACCTACGGGGTGTTATACAGATTTTGTAGAGACTGCAACTGTTAGTGTAACGTCTATACTTGGCGCTACAGGTGTATGTGTGGGTGCATCTACGACATTGAGCGATGCAACGGCGGGCGGGACGTGGACCGCCTCAGCTCCGGCAATTGCTACTGTTGGGCCTGCTACGGGTGTTGTTGCCGGCATAGCAAGTGGAACAGAAAATATTACTTATACATTATCTACCGGCTGTATGGCTACAACTGTGGTAACAGTATATCCTGCGCCGGCAGCAATTTCAGGCGCAACAGGTATATGTGCCGCGGGAGTAACTACTTTAAATGATGCAACCACAGGCGGCATATGGAGTAGTGGCACTCCGGCAATAGCAGCTGCAGGCTCTGTAACAGGGATAGTGACAGGTGTAGCGACAGGCACAGCAGATATTACCTATACTTTGGCAACAGGCTGTTATAGTACGATCGTAGTAACAGTGAATGCGATTCCAACCATAACTGCCAGCGCTATTTCAAATTGCGGAGGTACTTATAGTCTTAACGGAACAGGGGCAGGTACAGGTGGCACATATGTGTGGGGGCCTTCTACCGGCCTGTCCTGCTCATCGTGTGCAACATCGGTGGCAACGATATTTTCTACATCCATGTATACGGTTACCGGAACGGATATAAATGGGTGCATCAATACCGATACCATAACCGTAAACGGCAACCGCATATCGGGTTATATAACTATGACGGTTACCCCAACGGATACGCTGAAAGTGTGGCTGATACATTTTAATCCCTTAGATAGCTCACTGATCGCGCAAGACTCTACCCTATCCTGTTTAGATGGCACAACCCCTTATTATGAGTTTGATAATGACACAGCAGGCAGCTATATGGTAAAAGCCAAACTGCTGAGCAGTGTGCCGGGCACAAGTGGCTATGTGCCTACTTATGGCTTATCAAGTTCGTTATGGAGTGCTGCGGCAACGATAACACATGCGAGCGCTACAGACACCCAACACATCAATATGATCTATGGCACAGTGCCATCAGGACCGGGCTTTATTGGCGGGCTGATATCTTACGGCGCAGGCAGAAATACTGCGAGTGGTGTACCGGCAGTAGGGATGCTTGTGTATCTGAAAGACGCTGCTAACAATATACTTACCTATACTTATACCGATGTTACAGGGGCTTATGCATTCAGCGGGTTAGCTAATGGTTCTTATAATATTTACCCGGTAGATTATAAATATAACACGATTGCATGGCTGGGTGCTACGATCAACTCATCGGCAGAGACATTTAACAGCGGTGATTTTTACCAGCATACCACATTACATACGATCACCCCATATGGTACTGTGTGCTGCATGCCGATTGTAACATTGCAACAATAAACTTATACCCTAACCCGGCAATGAATGAAGTGAATATAAGTTGGATGAACGAAAAAACGGGTAGTGCAGATATTATTATAAGGGATATAACCGGCCGGGAAGTGTATAAATCAGTACTAAATATCAGTGCCGCAAACGCAAATACGCAACTGGATATCCACAATCTGAATGATGGCATTTACTTTATCACCATCAAATCGAGCAGCATTTCTTATACAAATAAGCTGGAAATACAGCGATAAGTGATTTTCATTGGAACAAAAGCATCCCCACGTTATTTTGGGGATGCTTTTGTTATATTTGCAGATAAATTAAATATTTAGCCTATCCTCACATCTTTAACTATAAGTACGTCATAATATACTGAAAGCAAACCTTTCTCATTCAAGAAAAACAAAAAATCATTTTTAATTATTTTTAAAAACAGACTCTTATGAAACATCTTTTCCTTACTATCCTGGCGGCATTATTATCTTTTGCTTCTTTTGCCACGGTATTTCCATTTACTCCCTCCTCCGGCAGTCTTTGCGTTGGCTATGGAGAATTTTTAGTTGATAGCCTATCGCCTGGTGGCACATGGTCTAGCAGTAACGTTGCGGTTGCCTCTATTGGTAGTACTGATGGTTATCTGGTTGGTAATTCTGGCGGTGTAGCGACAATAACATATACCACAGGCAGCGGTTTTGTTACGGGAACCTTTACGATTGATCCAGCGCCGGCAATGATTACCGGAGGGCCAACTTCATTTTGCGTAGGTAGTACCGCTACTTTTATGGATGCTACTGCAGGCGGTGTATGGAGTATAGGTTCGTATGGCGGTTCGGCAACAGTAAACCCATCAACAGGCGTGGTAACAGGAGTTAGCTCCGGTGTTGTAGTTCTTTATTATACGGTAGGTGCATGCCAGGTGACATCATATGACACTGTACTTGGCGGAACGGCGCCGATAATCAGTGGCCCTACGCAAGTTTGTTCCGGTTCTACTATCAATTTAACGGACAGCTTAGGTGGCACAGGCATTACCTGGAGTAGCAGCGACATAACTGTTGCAACTGTAGGCGCGAGCACTGGTGTTGTAACCGGAGTTTCAGATGGTACTGTAACAATTACAGCAACGGTTTCCGGCGGAGTATGTGGTGGTAGTGTATATTCAACATATACCGTTACTGTAGGACCGGTAGCTACAGGTTTTGTATCGGGCACCGGAGCGCTCGCAGTAGGCGGAATAGCTCCCTTTTATTATTATGGCGATGGTTCAGGCGGAACATGGAGCATTAGCCCAACCTCAGTAGCTACAATAGATGCATCCGGAAATGTAACCGGTGTATCTGTGGGGACAGCTACGGTTAGTTATTCATTCGTAAGTTGTGGCACTACAGAATATGCAACAACAACTGTTGGTATCACAAGTCTTGATGGCATATCCGGGTATGTAATGTTTTCAAGCGGGTATACCGGTTCTGTGAAAGTATGGCTGATCCATTACAATCCAAGCACTACGTCGCTTTCAGCATTAGATAGCGTAACAGTGTATAGTAGCGGAACAAGTGTTTATTATCAATTCACAGGCTTGCCTACAGATTCTTTCAGGGTAAAAGCAGCGGTATATGATTCAATGGGTACAATAACTACCGGCCCAATACCTACCTACCATGACACCAGTTTTTACTGGGATTATGCAAGTGTTATTGCACATACAGCAGGAACCTCTGATATTAATGAGAACATAAATATGCTTTATGGTACTACCAGCGGCGGACCAGGATTTATAGGCGGAAATGTAACAACCGGTGCAAACAGGGGTACATCAGGCACTATACCAGCAGTAGGGATACAAATGATCATTCTGAATACCTCAACAGGAGCAGTAGCCGGAATGACAACTACAAGTTCCAGCGGAGCTTATTCTTTCAGCGGCCTTGCTTACGGAACTTATATGGTATTCCCTGATTCATTAAATTACGGTACTACCCCATTTTCAAGCATTGTACTGAGTGCATCAACTCCTTCGTTTAGCACGGCATCATTCATACAGCATACAATATCAAAAACCATAACTCCCGACTCTGCTACAATTGTGAGCCAGGTAGTTCCATCTGTATCTTCGGTATCAGCTTTCCCTAACCCAACGAGTGGTAAACTGACCATTCAGTGGACTGAAAAAGCAACAGAAAAGAGCACTCTTGTGATCACTGACATTACAGGCCGCGAGGTATACAAATCAGCAATAAGCATGAATCAAGGAGCAGGTGTGACCTCTATTGATCTGTCAGCGCTTACCAATGGCTTATATATGATCAGTGTTAAATCTGCATCATTAAATTATAATAATAAATTAGAGATCGCGCATTAAGCATATCGGATCAAACCTTTACGATAAAAATATCCTTCAAGCAATTGAAGGATATTTTTTTATGTAAAAAGGATAAATAAATATATACTTTTACCTCACGTTTTTATTAACTATTACGTCAATATTATGTCCAAGGGATGGTTTTCGCGGATCATTTATCCAAAAACATTTAAAACTTCAAACTAAGCTTTATGAAACATTTTTCACTTTTTATTCTGGCAATATTATTTTCAGTTGCCTCATTTGCACAGGTATTCTCGATAGAACCTTCAACCGGCGGCATGTGTGTGGGTAGCGGCATGTGGGTCACTGACAGTTCTTCATCGGGCGGCGGTGTATGGTCGAGCAGTAATACCCTTGTTGCTACAGTGAGTACCGGCGGTTATATAAGTGGTGTTGCACCCGGCACAGTAACAATTAGTTATACGATTGGCAGTACCTCTGCTACCGGAATTTATACGGTTGGGGCTGTGCCTGCATCAATAACGGGTGGCCCAACTACATTTTGCATGGGTACCACGGCCACTTTTAGTGATGCCACACCAGGCGGTAACTGGAGCAGCGGAGACACCTATGTGGCCACAGTAAGTGCTACCGGCGTTGTAACCGGCATGAACCCCGGAGGTGTAGCTATTTACTATACCGTGAGCGGGTGCAGTGTTCAAATATATGATACAGTAACAGGCAGTACTGTGTCGAGTATAGACAGTTCGACGACAAGTATTTGTGTTGGTTCATCAACTACTTTAACTGATGCGACAGTGGGCGGTGTATGGAGCAGCAGTAACCTCGCAGTGGGAACTGTAAACCCGGCAACAGGTGTTTTTACCGGTATAGCCGCCGGCACTACCTCAATAAGTTATACCATCTCCGGAGGATGTGGGTCTACGAGCGCGGAATTACTAATGACAGTTTCTAATACAACAGGGCCAGTGGGTACAATATCAGGCGCAACACACCTCTATTTAGGCGGTGGCACTATTACACTCTATGATGTATCCGGTACAGGTGGCGGGACATGGAGTAGCAGCAATCCTGCAATAGCTACTGTAAACCCATCAGATGGTACTGTAACGGCAGTTTCGATAGGAACAACCAGTATAACCTATTCAATAACAGGTTGCGGTGGCCCTGCTTATACAAGCCAGATCGATACTGTAGAAAATTTTGGTGGCATCTCAGGTAATGTTTTGTTTTCAACTCCATACTACGGTAATGTAAAAGTATGGCTGATCACTTATAACACAACCACTATGGACCTTGAAGCAGTTGACTCCCAATATGCGTCAGGTAGTGGAGGTAGTTATTATTATCAGTTTGACAACCCTGCAAGCGACTCTTTCCGTGTAAAAGCCGGAGTGACCGATGATTCTGCAGGTGTTATAACATCGGGCCCGATCCCAACTTATCATGACTCGAGTTTTTACTGGTATAGCGCAAATGTTATTGCTCACGCCATTGGAATTGCCGACATCAATGAGAATATATACATGCTTTACGGGACTACTACAGGAGGACCGGGCTTTATATCAGGAAATGTGACTACCGGTGCTAACAGGAGTACATCATCCACCATTCCCGCTGTAGGCTTACATATGGTTGTCTTGAACACCTCTACCGGTTCTATTGCGGGAATGGCATTTACTAACAGTAGCGGGAACTATACATTCAGCAATCTCCCATATGGTACCTATATGGTTTTCCCGGATTCTGTAAATTATATGACCACACCATACAGTAATATAATACTAAGTGCATCGACCCCATCATTCAGCACTGCAACATTCGTTCAGCATACTATATCAAAAACAATAACTCCTGAAACTACTACAGGTGTGAGCCAGGTAATTCCTTCTGTCTCTTCAGTATCAGCTTTCCCTAATCCTACCAGTGGTAAACTTACCATTCAATGGACTGAGAAAACTACAGAAAAGAGTACACTTATGATCACAGATATTACCGGCCGCGAGGTTTACAAGTCAGTAATAAATATGAATCAAGGAGCAGGGATGACCTCTATTGATCTATCAGCGCTAACCAATGGTTTGTATATGATCAGTGTTAAATCTGCATCATTGAATTATAATAACAAATTAGAGATCGCGCATTAAGCTTTTGAATAGCAATTAAAGTGTATTATTATGAGGGTGCCTGAAAGGGTACCCTCTTATTTTTAGGATAACTTTCAGATGAGTTGCAGTATATTTGTTTATACAGATAATGGATAAACATATAGCAATACCCCGTAGACCGCTGATTAATGTGGTGATGTGCCTAGTGGTATTTTTCTATTCAACAGCCATATTAGCCCAGAGTGATTCTGTAAGTTTCAGGAATGCACAATTCTCATCAAGCCGGGTTGCAGAATCATGGAAAAAATATAATGATACGTTGGGTAAGGAATTTAAGAAAAAGAATATTGCTTATCCTCCCAAAGATATTTACCTGCGCGCTTTCAAATCGCAAAACGAGCTGGAATTATGGGCCCGAAACAATGAGAGCAGTGAATATAAATTGATAAAAACCTATAGAATATGTGCTATTTCCGGATCGTTGGGGCCCAAGCGCACAAAGGGAGACCGTCAAGTGCCGGAGGGTTATTATTTTATAGAGGAGTTTAATAACAAGAGCGATTACTACCTTTCTTTATTACTGAATTATCCAAATTACTCAGATCAATTATCCGGTAGCCAACAAACAGGCGGGGATATTTATATACATGGAGGTTGTGTAACCATAGGCTGTATGCCTATGACCGACCCAGGCATACAAGAATTATATACGGTATGCCTGAATGCACGGCTTAACGGGCAGCTAAATATACCTGTACACATATTCCCAACCCGACTCAATAAAAACGGATTGAATTACCTGAACAAGGAATATCCTAATGACCCGGCAAGGCAGCAGTTTTGGGCAGAACTAAAAACAGGATATGAGTATTTTGAAAAAAACCATAAGCTATTGCCTGTAATGTATACACCGGATGGCAAGTATGTTGATTAAATCTAAATAGCATATATCCTCCGGACATGTGATCTACAGGCAGATCTTCCAAATTCTAAATTCCCGTATCTTTACTCACCATAAATAAAGCCATTTTCCAGGCATCAATATGACTTATTGCTTAAGACAGGTAACCGCATTTTTCCTTATAGCTACTTTGGTATCTTGTCAAAAGGAGGTACATATAAGTCTTGGTACAGCACCTACGCAATTGGTAGTGCAGGGTGCAGTAGAAACAAATGTGCCCCCTTATGTGATACTAACAACCACAATAGGCTTTTTATCAAATGTGAACCTGGCTACACTTCAGAATAGCTTTGTACATGGCGCCAATATTACTGTAAATGATGGCAGTAAAACAGTGACCCTAAAAGAATATTCTATAGATACCGGTAACAACAACAAGTTTTATATTTATTCAGTAGACACTTCTACACCGGCAAATATTATGTATGGCCAGGTAAATAAATTTTATACCCTTACGATCAATTATAATGGCCAGGTATATAGCTCATTTACAAAAATACCTAATGTAAAAGGGCTAGATACACTTTGGTTTGGCTCACCAACATTTAAGAATACAAAAACACCTGATAGTGCGGTAGAATTGTTTGGTAATTACACAGATCCGGATACGCCCGGGAATTATGTACAATACTTTACAAAAAGAAATAATGAGCAATATTATCAATCCGGGATATTCACCGATAATTTAGTAAACGGGGAAGTAATCAAAAATATTGACTTGTTTGCCGGCTATGATGACAGCCTCAATGTAAATGGTGACTCATTGCGATATTTTTACCCCGGCGATGTAGTGACACTGAAATGGTGCGAAATAGATAACGGAGTATATAATTTCTGGAATACATACAATTTTGCAAATAATGCAATTGGCAACCCTTTTGCATCCCCTATAAATGTAAAAACAAATATTACTAACGGTGCCCTTGGCGTGTGGCAGGGCTTTGGTAGTGTGTATACCACATTAGTAGTGCCGCATTAGAACTACTTATAACGAAGAATATAGTACACTAAAACAAATTTTAAAAAATTTGTTGCAGCAGTATTTCTTTTGCATCTTTAAGTTTTAGAGTAATTTTATTTCCCTTACCGGTTTGTGGTAAAGGGGAAAATTAAAGAATCAACAAAATGAGTGACACAGAAAAAGTACATTGTTTTATAATCGGATCCGGACCTGCAGGTTATACTGCTGCTATATATGCTGCACGTGCAAATCTAAAACCTGTTCTATACCAGGGGCTGCAACCCGGTGGGCAACTTACGATCACAACTGATGTAGAAAATTACCCCGGCTACCCGAATGGCATTATGGGGCCTCAGATGATGGTTGATTTTGAACAACAGGCACAACGTATGGGCGCAGATATACGATGGGGCATGGTGACGAAAGTAGATTTTTCTAAAAAACCATTCAGAATAGAAGTTGATGAAGAAAAATGGATAGAAGCTGATGCTGTGATCATAGCAACAGGGGCTTCTGCAAAATGGCTTGGCCTGGAATCTGAAGAGCGCCTGAACGGGCATGGCGTATCGGCATGTGCAGTATGCGATGGTTTCTTTTTTAAGAACCAGGATGTAGCCATAGTAGGCGCCGGTGATACCGCCTGTGAAGAAGCCTTATATTTATCAAAACTTTGTACACACGTGCATATGTTCATTCGCCGTAATGAAATGCGTGCCAGTAAAGTAATGCAGGCAAGGGTATTAAAAACGCCCAACATAACTGTGCATTGGAATACAGATACGGTAGAGGTGATGGGCGAACATAAAGTAAATAGTGTGAAAGTAAGAGATACCAAAACCAATGAAGAAAGGATCATCCCCGTCAAAGCATTCTTTGTTGCCATAGGGCACGAACCAAATTCAGGCCTCTTCAAAGGCATGCTGGACATGGACGAACAGGGTTACTTAATTACACAGCCCGGCTCCAGTCGTACTAATATTGAAGGTGTATTTGCCTGCGGAGATGTACAGGATAAAATATATCGGCAGGCAGTTAGCGCTGCAGGAAGCGGCTGTATGGCAGCACTCGATGCTGAACGGTATTTGGGCACCTTGGAGCATTAGCAGTTTTACTATCTTTGGAGTAATGCAAAAGTATATTTATAGTATTTTATTTCTCTTATCCTCATTTTGCGCAAGTGCACAGAATGAGGATAAGCCTTTTATACTGGTACTGGGCGTAGCCCAGGATGGTGGCTATCCACATATAGGCTGCCAGCGGCAATGCTGCGTGCGAGCATGGGAAAATGATTCTTTAAAAAGATGGGTAGTATCTCTTGCCCTGGTGGATCCTATAAGCAAAAGATGGTGGCTTTTTGAAGCTACACCCGATATTAAAGAAGAACTACACTATTTTCAGTCGCTCACCCGTGGGCTGTATAATTTTGTACCTGATGGTGTTTTTGTGACACATGCACATATAGGGCACTACACAGGGCTTATGGAATTTGGCAAGGAAGCAATGAGCACAAAAGCTGTACCTGTTTATTGCCTGCCGAGAATGAAAACATTTTTAGAAACCAATGGCCCCTGGAGCCAGTTAGTGAATTATAAAAACATTGTGCTTCATACAATGCAGGCCGACTCGCCCATACAACTTACAGAAAAAATAAGCGTTACAGCTTTTACAGTGCCACACCGTGATGAGTATTCCGAGACAGCCGGATTCAGAATAAATACCGGGGTTAAAAAATATCTTTTTATACCCGATGTAAATAAATGGGACGTATGGGACAGAAGCATTATTGCAGAAGTAAAAGCTGTGGATATAGCATTTGTTGACGCAACCTTCTATGATAATACCGAACTCCCAATTAAAAATTTCAGCTCAGTACCCCACCCTTTTGTAAGTGAAACGATGAAGTTATTTGAGAAAGAGGATGTAGAAACAAAAGCCAAGATCTATTTTATCCACTTCAACCATACCAACCCATTGTTATGGGACACACGAAAAAGAGATGAAGTAAAGAAAGGAGGGTTTAATATCGCAATGCAAGGGGAGAAAATCTAGAGCATCTTCAGCATCCAGAGATCACATCCAAAGTGCCCTGAGCTGCCCATGGGGCCATTTAAATAAATAAACCCACAATGTTCATATAAACCCATAGCCATTTTTAATTCGGGCATGGTTTCTAAATACATTTCCCTGAAACCGAATTTTACTGCACTGTTAAAACACTTTTCTATCAAATTCTTGCCAAACCCTTTTCCTCTTGCTTCCGGTAGTAAATAAAGTTTCACCAATTCACAACAACCGGCAGGTAAGTTTTCCGTAGGATAGACTCCGGATCCACCTACAATCTTGCCATCCAATTCCAGTATCCAGTATTCGGAATTCTGTGCTGAGAATAATGCATACAGATCATCGGTAGTAGGATCAAAATAAACGTTACCGGGCTTGTTAGCATTAAATTCGGTAAGGACGGATCTTATGATACCTGCGATTTCAGGATTGTCTTCTTTTCTCAATAAACGGATAACACTCGATTGCATTTCAGCAAAATAAACAAAATTCAAAATAAGGCTGTAAAATAAATCCCGTTTCGTAAATTCACATGCCAAAATTTAAAACAATAACCCAAATACATCTGTAAATAATAATGTCGAAATTAAAACAACAGCTTTATATTCTTTGCGGAGATTACATAAAGGTCCGCGAAGCTGAAATAAAAAAAATATTAGAAGAAGCCAGGGAAGCGGCTAATAATGAAACCAAAAGCAGCGCAGGCGATAAATATGAGACCGGCAGGGAGACAATGCAACAGGAAATAGACCTGAACATTACCCGGCTGAATGAACTCAGCAAATTAAAACAATCGCTGGAACGAATAATACCTGACCAAACAGGCACCACAGTAGTGCCCGGATCTGTAGTTCGCACCAGCAATGGCCATTACTACATATCTATTGGTGCCGGAAAACTGAAGATCGATGACATAACTTATTATGCTATCTCCGTCGAATCACCGATAGGTGAAAAACTAGCCGGCCAAAAAACAGGCCATGCATTTGACTTTAATGGAAAAAAAGTCATGATAGAAAGCGTAGCTTAAGATCAGAGAAACTAACTCTTGATACCATTAAGCTCCGCATGATGCTTAGGGCAATGTAAATTGTATTTCAAACCTGCGTTAATAAGAAACGCACGATCATATATCCTGCTCATAGCATCACCCTGCACTTTTGTTGTTAATGAGGAGATCATGTTTTGATATGATGGGCTGCACCAGATACTGAGATGCTCACATAAACGATATTGTATGTCAAATTTCAGAACTACTGCAGCACCCAGATTATTGTAATTATAATCTACCTTTTCACTTGAACCATCAACATTATTAGTTGTCGTCATTTTTCCTTTAAAATTATAAAGTGCTTCCAGCCCTATACCGGGACTTACAGAAACTTTCTTCCTATTGTTTAAAGTATAGCTCACAATTGCAGGCACTGTTAAATGAGGGTTCTTAATTGTATATATTCCCTGATTGGCAGTAACAGGAGGAGCATAAGAATTAGGGCCTACAACACATCCGCCAGTGCCACCGGCACCTATTGTATAATTTAACCCGGTGATCAAAAAGCCTATCCCTGTTTCCAACTGCAGGTTTCCAAGGGAATACCCAAAATTTAATTGGGTCTGCTCAGAAAATATATTACTATGATTGCCCGGTGCAATTCCCGGTAAAACTTTAAATGAAGAACTTGACGTGCCTGCTCCAAAGCCTGCCTTTACATAATAACCATCTTGTGCCATAGCAATAGCACACGATAAAATAAAAACGCAGGATGAAAGTATTTTTTTCATAAAGATCTTTTAGCTATCCAAATATAACACCATTATCTAAAAAATCATGCGTTTAACTGCAAGTTAATCAAGGAGAAACAGATAAAGCCTTATTGAGCAAGGTACTTTTCAAGCTCATCTTTAATAATGCATAATGGCGATGCTATAGCATTGATGTATTGAAAATTACCTTCCCTGTCGTTCTTTATGGAAAGTTGAATACCACTGGCTTCGCTTTGTATTGCATTCACGACATACTTATCACGCAGCCTGTCATAATAAAGATAAGGAGCACCCGATGAACCAAACCGGAAGTAACCTTTTACCAGGTAACGATATCCATCAAATATATAGTTGCCACCTACTTCATCCTGAAATATACCAAAATGATCCAGCATACCTTCTATATGAGCCTCATTCAGTAGCCTGCCGGTAGGGCCGCTGGGAGAACTTTGCAGGCAATGAAAATTTTCTACACCTTCATCCAGAAATTCAAAATCAATTTCGGCATACGGTATCTTGTCAATGATCTCCCGGGGAGTATTTACAATTCTGTATAAAGCAATATCGGCATTATAAAAAGCATTGACCAGTTCTACTTCTATTAGAAAAGTGTATTTGTGTATTGCCGGCTCATGCATTTGCCTTTCAGAAGCAAAAAGCCTTGTCACAGATGTATCGTTATAAAATGCATTGTCTGCAAAGTGAAAAACAAGACAAGGTGTGCAAACCTTTTTTTGTGCTAGTGTAACCCATCTTGTATCAAAGCGTTTTTGTTTGAGTATAGCAGCTATATGCTGAATGGCTTCAGGGTCAGCATTATTAAGGTATCTTTTTTGGGTGTATTCATCTATAAAATAATGCTGGTCAAGGAACCGTGTTTGTGAGCCATCGAGTATAGGAAAAAGCTCCTTTTTGTAAAGCGCCTCATCAATAGATTTATAAAACCCGGCCTGGATCCTAAGGTTATGCGCTACACTTAAAAAATAGCCATTACCAATATGGAAAGCGCAAATATTGTTTTCAAAAGATCGTTTTTGCGGCTCGTCAATATTGTATGCCCACATGATTCTTTGAAGCGGAGATGTTTGCTCATCTATAAGACGTTGTTTATTTCTGATCATTTTCCAATAGCTGTTACCGGAACAAAACTACTGTAAATAAGCGTGTGTGCCATAAACGGCGCATTAACTTATAACGGGTGATTTTTGAGGGCATTTTCCACTTTAACTAATTATTATTAACAGCTAATAATACTTTTACACGCTTTTGTAACAAAAAGTATTATTTTGACGATATACTATAATAGGGATATTGCATTACCATTTTTTTGTTTCGACTTTTAACTTTTAATTTCAAATGCTACAGATATCTAATCTATCCAAAACATACCCTAATGGGGTACAGGCACTAAAGGATGTATCGCTTAATATTTCAAATGGTATGTTCGGGCTGTTGGGGCCTAACGGGGCGGGTAAATCTACACTGATGCGCACCATTGCAACACTGCAGGATGCTGACTCTGGCACTATTATGTTTGGCGATATAGATGTAATCAAACAAAAACAGGAATTAAGAAAAGTTCTGGGCTATCTGCCGCAGGAATTTGGTGTATACCCAAAAGTATCAGCCGAGGAAATGCTACATTACATAGCACGCCTTAAAGGCATAGCGAATGATAAAGAACGTAAAGAACTGGTAAAGGCACTCCTGGAACAGGTGAACCTATATAACCATCGTAACAAGTCGCTTGGTGGCTATTCGGGCGGCATGAAACAGCGTTTTGGCATAGCACAGGCGCTGATAGGCAACCCAAAACTAATAATTGTAGATGAGCCAACTGCGGGACTTGACCCTGCCGAGCGCCTGCGATTCAATAACCTGCTCAGTGAAATAGGCGAAAACGTTGTGGTTATATTATCAACACACATAGTAGATGATGTGAGCGAGCTTTGTAAAGACATGGCCATCATAGCAGGCGGTAAAGTGGTGCAGCGGGGAAATCCAGAGGAACTGGTAATGGGCCTGGAAAACAAAGTGTGGAGCAAGCGCGTTGGGAAGGACGAAGTTTCCAAATATCAATCAGAATATAAACTGATACTTGCCAAGCTCTCAGGTGGCTCAATGAAAGTGTTCATTAACAGCGACAACGACCCCGGCAACGGCTTCAGAGCAGAACATGCAACGCTGGAAGAAATCTATTTTTCAAACATCTCCTAATCCTTATACCGAAAATATATGTTTGCATCCATTTTTGCTTTTGAGGTAAGGCGGTTGACAAGATCAATTTCTACCTATATCTACTTCTTTATCCTTTTCCTTGTAGCGCTTCTTGTATCACTGATAGCAGGCGGTGCATTCCCAGAAGCCAATATGCAGTTTGGAGGAGAGAAAGTTTTTGTAAACGCGCCGTCCATAGTCGATATACTTTTTTCGGGAATAGATAATTTTATCGGGCTTATAATTATTGTTGCTGTAATAGGAAATGCAGTGCTGAAAGATTTTAGCAGCAATACATATACCATGATATTTACCACCCCGGTTCCAAAATCCGATTATCTCTTTGGTCGTTTTTCAGCATCGCTTTTCATATGCCTTATTATTCTCACAGCACCTGCATTTGGCATGATGTTGGGTTATGCGTCTCCATGGGTAAACCATGACAAAATAGCAGCATTCTCCATGATGCCATATGTCGTCACCTATTGGCAAACGATCATTCCAAACACAATTATAACCGGGATTATTTTCTTTGCAGTAAGCCTTATAGCCAGGGATATATTCGTGATTTGGCTTTCACTCATTATTTTCTTTGTTGCGCGAGGTATCTCAAATTCTATTTTCGGCACACTGGATAACCAAACCATTGCCGCGCTTGTGGACCCAATGGGCAACCTTGCAAAACGCACCATGAGCAAGTACTGGAGCACTTATCAAAACAACCACCTTTATTACTCCATGCGCGGATTGTTTCTGTACAACAGGCTAATATGGCTTGCGCTATCTGGTATCATTTGGAGCATAGGGTACTCTTATTTTTCGTTTACCTCCAGCCCACGCAGACTATTTTTCAGGAAACCAAAACTTGCCGATAGTTCCAAACTCACTTTTGTACCTACATTTTTCAATCGTGATATATTACCGGTAGTTACCCGTTCATTTACCAACGGAGCCAACCTCAAAAACCTATGGGGGCTTTCGGTAAATGAATGCAAAGCATTATGGCGCAACACCTACTTCAGGATAATAATGTTGTTTGGCATGATGTTCTTATTTATTGCTGCTACACAATTGGGCAAGATATATGAAACTACCGTTTACCCTGTTACTTACATTATAGTTGAATCGATGGGTGGCACTTTTATGCTGTTTATGGTGATCATCACTATCATGTTTTCAGGAGAACTTGTATGGAAATCACGTGATTTCAGAATGAGTAATATTATTGATTCACTGCCGGTACCCAATTGGGTATTTTATGCCAGCAAGATCGCAGGGCTCATTTTTATGCAGGTACTCCTTTTAGCAGTCATTATGATATGCGGTATTATAGTACAACTATTTCATGGCTATACCCATTTTGAGATACTCCTTTATATACAATACCTGCTGGGTTTCCGTCTTATAGACCTTGTGATGCTGGCTGTGCTGGCTGTTTTTGTTCAAACACTTGTCAGCAATAAATATCTTGGGTTCTTTATTACTGCTTTATTTTACATTTGGAATATAACCTTTGCTCAAGTTGTATTAAAACACAAACTGCTGGTATTCTCTTCCGACCCAGGTGTTCAATACTCCGACATGAACCATTTCGGGCATTCAGTATTCCCGTTCATAATATTTAAGATATACTGGGGGGCATTCTGTATCATTCTTGCTGTGCTATCGAGCCTCTTGTGGGCGCGGGGAAGTGAAAACAGGCTAAAACTACGCTGGACAGATGCACTAAACAAAGCAAACCGCACTTCATGGATGGTTATCACCGCAGCAGTATTGATATTTATGGGTGTCGGTGGTTTTATATACTATAACACCAACGTGGAAAATAAATTCCTATCTGATTTCCAACAGGAAGAACTACAGGCGAAGTATGAAAAGACGTTTAAAAAATTCGAGTACACACCCCAGCCAAAGATCACTGATGTGCAACTGAATGTAGACATTTTTCCTTACCAGTTGGGGTTACACACCACCGGCACTTTCGTACTGAAAAACAAAAGTATATATGCTATAGATTCGGTACACGTATTGCTGCCATCTACAATAAAAGTAAACGCGCTTAATTTTTCAAAGCAGGCACAACTAATGCTGAATGACTCGGCATATGCATACCGTATATACAAACTTTCACAACCACTAAATCCGGGCGATACGATAACACTATCCTTTAACCTGAATATGGTAACAAAAGGTTTTACACAGGATTTTTCAGGATTAGGCAGCCCTTTGTATAATGGTACATTTGTAAACAATCAGCAATTCCTACCCAGCATTGGTTATGATAAAGGCTTTGAATTGACAGATAATACACACCGGAAAAAACATGGCCTAGGTTACAGGCCGACTGCCAATCCTATAAATGATACTGCGGCTTATCAGCGTAACTTATTTACCCATGACGCTGACTTTATAACTTTTGATGCTACCGTGAGTACTGTACCTGATCAGATAGCTGTAGCGCCCGGCTACCTTGTAAAAGAATGGACTGAAAATAACAGGCGGTATTTCCATTATAAGATGGATAGCAAAATACTGAACTTTTATTCATTCCTTTCGGCCCGGTACACAATCAAAAAAGAGGTTTATAATAATATAAACCTGGAGATCTACTACCAACAGGGGCATGAGTATAACCTCGACAGGATGTTTAATGGGATGAAAAAGGCGTTGCAATATTACACTACTAACTTCACACCATACCAGCATAGACAAGTGCGGATACTTGAATTTCCACGGTATGCTACGTTTGCACAGTCTTTCCCAAATACAATTCCTTTTTCTGAAGGAATAGGATTTATTGCGGATGTAGATGACAGCAGTAAGGAAAACGTCGATTATCCGTTTTATGTTACCGCACATGAGGTGGCACACCAATGGTTTGCCCACCAGGTGGTAGGCGCTGATGTGGAAGGCTCAAACTCTCTTTCTGAATCACTGGCACAATATGGCTCTATCATGGTGATGGAAAACGAATATGGCGAAGAGCGGCTTCGGAAGTTCCTGCATATTGAGATGGATAACTACTTAAGATCGCGGGCCAATGAAGCAGAAAAAGAAAAACCATTGGCTTTCGTAGATGAGGGGCAGGGATATATACTTTATCAGAAAGGCGGCATAGTGATGCATTCACTCAACAAATATCTGGGCAACGACAGTATGAACCATGCGATGAAACGGTTTCTTGAGCGTTATGCATTCCAAGGGCCTCCCTACCCCACTACGCTTGATCTCATCGCTTCCATACGACAATCTACGCCTGATTCATTGCAGTATTTTATTACTGATGCTTTTTTAAAAATAACGATCTACGACAACAAAATAACTGAAGCCAAAACCCGCAAAGAAGGAGACAAATATATAGTGGATGTTACTGTTGACTCTAAAAAATTATATGCAGATTCTACCGGGAAAGAAACAGAGGTGCCGTCAGAAAACTATATTGAGATAGGTGTGTATAAAAACAAGAACACCTTAGCGAGCAACACAAGATATAAACTGAAAGGAGGTGAAACAAAATTATCAATTCCTGTTAGCGAAAAGCCATACAAGGTTGTTATTGATCCGCGGTTATTACTGATAGACAAAAAGCTGGATGATAATGAAATGAAACTTGATGGCAAAGATCATGATAAAGAAAAAGCACCAACATCCAGCGTGAAGGTCAGATAGTTTCGATGTGCTTTACTAAAACACGTTTTGCAACCGGCAACAAAGTTTCATTAAGTGGTATGCTTAACGGGAATTCCATTTTATATACAGCCGGGTTTGGCAAAGCCCTGATAGAGCGAATAACATCGATCTTTATTTGCTCATAAGTATTAGCAAGGTTTTTTATCCGGGAGTCAATATATTCAAGCTTTATCCCTTTATACCTGGCTGTTTGGTGCTCAAAAAGTGTGATGGTGTAGTTATATACCCTCACTTCTGAAAAATTGCCGTACCTCAAAAAAATGTATCCTTCATTTTTATAAAGGGGTATGATACCCACCGGTTCTATCAGTAATTGTTTTTCGACAAAATCATATATTTCAGCGCCTTCACTTATTGTTCCTTTCATTTCGTCGAGCGAATATTGGGTAATGTGCTCCAGCTCCTGCATCAACTCGCTGTCTGCGAGCATGCGCTCATAGACAATCTCCAACTTCTGCATATCCAACCTGTCAATTTTTTTAGGGAACATATCCTGGATAAACTTTTTATTATTGCGGAAAGCAACGAGGTTGTTGTAGTGAAATACAATATCAGAAAGTTGCGGGTATAGTTTTGTTTCGTGAAAGCTTTGTTTTACGTTTTTAAGGTATGCCAGCAGGCGGTATTTCTGTAACTCAAAATCTATATATCCTTCGATGAACCAGGTTTCGCTCAGCATCATGGCAATATATGTTTACATAAATGTACTACAAATTCAATGCCAGTATAATAAGAGTTGGTTAAAAACGATAACCGATCTTAAAGCCACCCTGTACCAAGCCTTCCGTACCCTGATTAAGGCCACCTATACGATTGAGGTATGTGAAGCCAAACCCAAATTCAAGTCCGAGGAAAATATGGGGACTTGGGTTTATATTGAGGGTATTATTAACTATCATTCCTAATACTAAGTGGCTCTGGGTAATATATGATGTAGCATTGCCATTACCTGTAGGGTCGTAAGTTTGTGAAGATTTTTGGCCATCTCCGATAACGAGCGATGGGCCTATAGAATACCTGACAAGGCCATTGCAGCCAGTGGGGTAAACCTTTATACCAGGCATAGCATAAACCATAGCGTCGGCTGGTATATTCTGGTAATTGCCGGTGGTTTGATTCAGGTAAGTGCCATTATTCAGATCGAAGGTAATTGCTGCCGGCAGGTAAAAAGCGATGATGCCTTTTTTGTCAAGCGCATGTTCATAGCTTAACCCAAAACCTAAGCCGTTTTCACTGAACTGCAAAGGAGCAATAGCAAGTACATTGTGTTTGTATTTTATTTTCTCCTCGGGTTCGGCGGCTTCATCTTTAGCGTGACGGGAGGCGCGTGGGGCGCGGCCTCTTCCAAACTCTTCCTCACTTCCATTCTGATAAACAATTTTATCGATCTCATTTTTTATTATCGTGTATTCAGGCCCGGACTGGTTGTCGAAACGGACATAAGTTAAGGTTTTAATACCAACGCTTTTTATTTTGGCTTCAACGACATCTCCATTCTTTTTATATATTTTATCCTGCGCAAAAGCAGTGCTGCAAATGGCAATCACAAAGACGGAAAGTAAGCTTGTTTTAAGTTTCATTTTTTTATATTTTACTGCCAGGAAATTATAGATTAAAAAACTATTCTTTATTGAATCAATACCTATAACCAATTTTAAATCCTATTTGTATAAAGGGTACAGGGATGCCCAATGTTTCTCCATTATTAGCATAGCGATTGTCGGAAAAGGGTATGCCGGCTCCGAGATCGATAGCCATATACAAGTGCCTGGTAGCTGTGATGTTTACAGAATTTGAGAACATAAGGCCATACATGGCATAGTGATATGTACCGGTTGGATAGTACGTTGTTCCATTGGTTGGATTATAACTACCGTTGTTGTAATTATCATACACTTCATATGGCTCACCACCGAATATGCAGAAAAACGAAGCACCAATTGAATACCTCACCTTGATCCTATCGGGGGCGGGATAGAACTTTATACCCGGCATAAAATACAGCGATGTATAGTGGTCGTACGTAACGTTGGTGCCATTGTAATTATATGAGGTGTTAGCATAATCCCTGTTGGATGAAAAACTCATCATCAGGGGTAAAGTAAGACCTATACGCCCACGCATATCTAATAATCTTTCGTAGCAGATGCCAATACCTACATCATTTATATTACCATCGGCGGCAGCAGTGTATGCAGCGGGGATTATGGAGAAGATATCTTTGCCGTATTTGCTGGAGTATTTTTCGTGCTTGTCTTTTCTGCTGCCGGGTTCTTTTTTATTCCCGGATTCTTTATCAAAACCCTCAAAAACGTCGGTGGTGCCGTTTTGGTAAATTATTTTGGCAATGTCTGTTTTTAATATGGTGTAATCAGGGCCGTCCTGGTTATCAAAGCGTTTGTAGATAACTGTGCTATTCCCTACAGATTTTACTTTTGAATCAATTTCGGTGCCGTCCTTTTTATATAATTTATCCTGGGCATGGGCGGCGAGCGTGGTGAGGGCTATACAAATTGTGAGGGCAACTATTTTTAGATTATGGTTCATATTGGCTGATCGGTTTAAAATGTGTTTTATAGTGTGTGTTTTTTATCCATTTGTGTTTTGTGAAAAAATATAGAATGGGTATGATGTCGATATTAAAATGTTATTTTGACTATTTAAGATAATGAAAATGTATAATTGTCTTAACTATGATTTTCGTGATCTATTTGATTTTTACGATGTTTTAAGAAAAATAAGTATCGCACTTTTTATAAAATTAACCATTTTATCCATCTTATTGATAACCACTGTTTAATGGGGTTAGTATCTCTCAAAAATGTCTCACTTTTGTCTCTTGAACCTTGATTCACTTGATTATGAGATTTGCTTGATTTTCTCAAAATATCTGCTTGTGCAAAAGGGCAATTATTTTTAGATTTTTTTGCAATAAATCGTTCACTCAAAGAACTTCGGATGTATAATAGCAGTGCAATTATACCAATTGGGCTTTAAAAATGCACAGGTAAAAATGGATATCTTGAGATTGCTTTGTCGCAGCCGGCTCACGAAGCCATGCATTGCTCCGCGCAAAGACGTCTGTTGTGTTAAGTGTGTTTTTAAAGTTCAATTGGTATTATTTGTAAATTTAAAACTAGCATTTGAACATCATTTAAAAGTGTATACACCTTTTTAATTCCTCTTGTGAAAGGCTTTTACTAACGCTGCTATTCAATCACTATTTTCGATGTTATGGTTTCTTTTTTTGTTGTTGCTAATATAAAGTAAACGCCCGGAGGTGTGTTTAATTGTATTTGGATATCTGTATTAGTGGTGGTGGTTAGTTGTTTTACTTTTTCGCCGAGGATGTTTGTGATGGTTATTGTGGCGGGTTCATTGATTTGAGTGGTGAGGTGTAGGGTGAAGGTGTTGTGGGTGGGGTTTGGGAAGATGGTGAGTGCAAGTGAGGGGTTATCAATGTTCTTTATACCGGTGTGAATAGCTGTATCGAGTTTCTCAACTTTTGCCGGACCTCCTGAGCCATCCTGGTATACGACATAAGGCGTGTTATCTGTGTCTATTGCAATGTTAACATATATTGCCTGAGCCGGAGAGAACCCTGGGCTACCGGCATCTGCCCAGCTGCTGCCATTATATTTCATGACCGTGATCTTATTGGCATTGGCCTGGTCTGTATATGCAGCATAAATCGTTCCCCCGGCTATTGCCATTGTGGTGAAGCCTGCTACACCTGAGGAAAAATCCGGGCTACCAACATTGACCCAATTAGTACCATCAAATTTTTTCACGATAGCTTTCCCGCTATTCGGTTCATCACCATATATCACATATGGAGTACCGCTACTGTCTATAGCTATGCGTGGGTTATCTACTATGCCATCTGAAAATGCGGGACTGCCAACATACTCCCAAGCGCTACCATTGTATTTCATAACAGTAACGGGGCCTGTCCCTACGCTGGATACAGCTATATCCTCGTATACAACATAGGATGTACCACTATTATTTATTGCTATAGCCGGATACCCTCCCTCGTTTGACGAAAATCCATCAGGGCCGACAAATACCCAACTGCTGCCATCGTATTTTAAAACAGTTGCTTTGCCAGAGTTACCGTCCATATATACAACATAGGGCGTTCCACTATTGTCAATGGCGATCTGTATGTTTTCTGCCCAACCGTCAGAAAACCCTCTGCTGCCAATATATACCCAACTAGTGCCATCAAATTTCATTACAGTAGCCTTGTTGTTGAACGCCCCATCGCCGAAAGCCACATAAGGTGTGCCGCCAGTATCCAGTGCCAAATAAGCATACATAGCAGATGTTACCGAGAACCTGGGAATACCGACGTATACCCAATTGCTTCCATTAAATTTCATTACTGACATTTGTCCGAATGAGACAGAATCATCAATGTAAGCCACATACGGAGTGCCTTTGCTATCAATGCAGATGGATGAGTATGTAGTGCCTGTGGTTGAAAAATCAGGGTTGCCAACATTTACCCAATCCTGAGCGAATGCAGAAAAAGTCGTTAATACCAAACAAAAAGAAAGAAAGCAGCTTTTAATGTGTTTCATATAGGATCGAGTTAAGATCATTTCACACTATCCTTCCGCACTTTCATTTTATATCACATATTGTGCCAAACTTTAACAATAACTGAAAATGCTGTAGACTAAGTGTTCCACACCTTTGGCTCCTTCGCTATGGCTATGGCGACCAAAGAAAGTTGCGGAAACTTATCCGAGATGTCTACTCCATGACTATCTTCTCATTCACACTACCCTGTTTGGTGGTCGCTGATATAAAATAAATACCGGGCGGGGAATTGAGTTGTATTTGTGTATCTGTGTTAGTGGTGGCGGTGAGTTGTTTTATTTTTTCGCCGAGGATGTTTGTGATGGTGATTGTGGCGGGTTCATTGGTTTGAGTGGCGAGGTGTATGGTGAATGTGTTGTGGGTGGGGTTTGGGAAGAGGGTGAGGGAGGATAAAGGGTCAGCTGAGTTTTTCACTTCAGCTGGGAAGCCGAATTTCATTACGGTCACTTTCTCATCATTACTCCAGTCTGCGTAAGCAACATATGGTATGCCGGAACTGTCTAATGCTATTGTAGTATAACTAACCTCTCCAGCTGAGAAACCCGGAGCGCCTACATTTACCCAGGCAGTGCCATTGTATTTCATTACTGTAGATTTCCAGCTATTGATTGTATCACAGTAAGCAACATAAGGCGTACCATTACGATCTATAGCAATCGAAGTAAACCATGCTTCGCTTGCCGAAAACGCCGGACTGCCTACAGGCACCCAGCTACTGCCATTATATTTCATTACAGTAACTCCATAATTACTTGCCCCTTCATCCTGGTATGCCACATAAGGTGTACCTCCGGTATCGATAGCTATATAGGGCATATATCCCCACCCTGATGAGAAGCCCGGGCTACCGACATTTACCCAACTACTGCCATTATACTTCATAACGGTAGCTTTATTAGCCAGTAGCCAATCTTCATATACGACATAAGGTGTACCGCCTGCATCAACAGCCATCCTGGGCCATTCAACTATACTATCCGAAAAATTGGGGCTACCAACATATACAAAATGAGTACCATCATATTTCATTACACTGGCTTTAGAGGTATTGAATATTACATATGGGGTGCCGCTTCCGTCTATAACAATATCTGTGCCTTCAACGTATCCTCCGGAAATATCGGGAGTATCAACCAATACCCAGCTAACACCATTGTATTTCATTACTGTAGTTCCTAAATTATAAACGGAGTCTCGGTATGCTACGTAAGGTATTCCGCTATTGTCTATTGCTATCGAAGTATAATCAACTTCGCCTGCCGAGAATCCCGGGCTGCCTACAGTTACCCATCCGGCTGATGGGGTATATTTCATAACTGTGGCTTTATGGCCATTAACAGAATCTTGGTAAATGACATAAGGTGTGCCTAATGGATCCAAAGCCAATGAAGTCGACCAACTGCGCCCTGCTGAGAAGCAAGTACTGCCTACAGGGTTCCAGGATTGAGCATTGGACACAAGTGTAAATAATGCTGTGCAAGATGTAAGTAGAATGGTTTTGAGCAGGTGTTTCATATTTATAGGATTTGGTTTTACTTACCACATCATAAATTATGCCAAACTTTAACAATAACTGAAAATGGTTGTAGCCTAGATAAGTGTTCCACAACTTTGAGGTGTGGGACACTTATCTGAAATGTCTTACTCTAACATTATCTTCTCATTCACACTACCCTGTTTGGTGGTCGCTGATATAAAATAAATACCGGGCGGGGAATCGAGTTGTATTTGGGTATCTGTATTAGTGGAGGTGGTTAGTTGCTTTACTTTTTCGCCGAGGATGTTTGTGATGGTGATTGTGGCGGGTTCATTGGTTTGAGTGGTGAGGTGTAGGGTGAAGGTGTTGTGGGTGGGGTTTGGGAAGAGGGTGAGGGAGGAGGCCGCTTGCGTGGTTATATTTTTTAATTCAGTTGTGCAAGAGTTAACGGTAACTATTTGTACGGCAGTACTACCCGATTGCGTATAAGATATTGACGTTGTTCCGGCAGCTATTCCGCTTACCAACCCATTGTAACTATCTACCGTTGCCACTCCTACATTACTACTGCTCCATGAACCGCCAATTGAAAGGTTACTTAATGTGGTGGTGTACCCCGGGCATACAGTATATGTGCCCGTAATAGCGTCTATAGGGCCAAATGACATAACAGTAGCTTTGTACCCGTTACCAACATTTTCGCACACGGTGTAAGGTATACCGCCGGCATTGATAGCCAGTGCTGTATAGGCGGCAGAACCCATAGAGAAATTTACGGGCCCTACATCTACCCAACTACTGCCATTGTAACTCATTACTGTAGCGCCACTGCCGCTACCGCTGGCCTGGTCCTGGTATATAACATATGGAGTGCCGCTACTGTTTACAGCAATTGAGTTGTATTGGGTGCCCCCTGCCGAAAAACCGACACTACCTACAGCCGCCCAGCTACTGCCGTTATACTTCATTACTGTTGCCTTATTGCTATTGGCTACATCCTGGTAAACCACATAAGGTGTACTTCCGCTACCTAAAGCTATAGAAGTATAATAAGCTGCAGCTGCCGAAAAACCAGCACTGCCTACGGTGGCCCATGCTGTGCCGTTATATTTTTTTACCGTGGTTTTTTGGGCTACATTATTATCAGAATAAACTACATAAGGATTACCACTGCCGTCTAATACTAAAGTAGGGTAATCGCCTGTTGAAGCGACAACAGTACCTCCTACTTCGACCCAACTACTACCATTGTATTCCATTGCAACAATACCAAGTGACAAATCGTGATACGCAACATAAGGAGTGCCACTGGCATCGATGGCAATAGTTGTATAGTACACACCTGCAGCAGAGAAATCGGCGCTACCTACCGTAACCCAACTGCTACCATTATACTTCATTACTGTAGCTTTATTACCATTGGCACCGTCGCTGAATGCAACATAAGGAATGCCGCTACCTGATATGGCTATATTAGTATAAGTTACTGCCACAGAAGAGAACCCTGCACTACCCACTGTAGTCCATGAGGTTCCATTATACTTCATTACAGTAGCCATATCACTATTTGAGTGATCGCGGTAGGCTATATAAACAGACCCGCTGCCATCTATTGCAATGGAATTATAACTTGATAGCCCTCCGGAAATACCATATTGGCCAACAGAACTCCAAACCTGGGCATTGATACCATGAGCGAAAGCAATAAAAGAAACGATAAAACAAGTAAGTGCTTTTTTCATAAGTGCATTTTAGTTTAAAAATAATTATTCCCTAATCACTTTCATATAAAATAAGTGCACCATACCTATGAAGTGTGGGACACTTATCAGCAATAACTAAAATTGCCGTACTTGCTTTCTATGACCACTTCTTTCTGCTGTGCTTTTTCTACGTAGCCGGATACCTGGGCATCTATATTGAAACTTTTGGCGATTGCTATAATGCTTGCTGCGGTATCTTTATCAGTAAATATTTCGAGGCGCTGGCCCATATTGAAGACCTGGTACATCTCTTTCCAGCCGGTGCCTGCGGCAGCTTGTATCATATTGAATAACGGGGGTATGGGCAATAAATTATTCTTTACCACTCTCAATGGTGCAGGTAAGTAGTGGAGGCATTTGCTCTGGCCACCGCCGCTGCAATGGATGATGCCGTGTATGGCATCAAAGTGCTGTTGCAATATTTTGAGTACCACCGGCGCATATGTGCGTGTGGGTGATAGTATCATCTTGCCTACATTCAGTGGTGTTTCGGTGGTATCTGTGAGTGTGTACTTACCATTGTATACCACATCGGCAGGTAAATTAGGGTCTACGCTTTCGGGGTATTTGCCTATGTATATCTTATTGAGCATTTCGTGGCGGGCACTGGTGAGGCCGTTGCTGCCCATGCCGCTGTTGTATTCGTCTTCGTAAGTAGCCTGTCCATAACTGGCAAGGGATACGACCACATCGCCGGGCTGCATTTTTTCGGTAGTGACAAGTTTGCTACGCTCCATGCGGCAAGCCATAGTGCCATCTACAATAACAGTGCGCACGACGTCGCCAACATCAGCGGTTTCGCCACCTAGGAAGTGCACATCAATACCGTATTCTTTCAACTTGTCGAAATAAGCCTGCGTGCCGTTAATGAGTTCGGAAATTACTTCACCCGGAATAAGATGCTTGTTGCGGCCAATGGTGGACGAATAGGTAAACGGGCCTGTAGCGCCTACGCACAGCAGATCGTCGATGTTCATTACAATACTATCAATGGCAATGCCTTTCCATACACTCATGTCGCCGGTCTCTTTCCAATACATGTATGCGAGAATGGATTTAGTGCCTGCACCATCAGCATGCATGAGGTTGCACCAGGCAGGATCATTGCCCCAATAGTCGGGGTAGACTTTACAAAAGGCATTGGGGAACAAACCTTTGTCGAGTTTGGCCACGGCTTTGTGTACATCTTCTTTTTGTGCGGATACGCCGCGCCGGTTATAACGATCGTCCAAAAAATTAAAAATTAGATTGTAAAAGTAATACTAAAAATGAAAGGACCTCTCCCCGACCCTCTCCGAGGGAGAGGGTGAGGTCGAATGAGCGCTGTTTATCTATATGAGCAAGCTCTCTGACGCGGTTTTATATTTTTTTGTAACCTTTTGTGTAGGTGGTGCGTCTTAATAGTACACAATTTAAAACCAACAATTATGAAACAAATATTTATTATGCTCGCTTTTTTTACCGTAGCGATAGGCGCAAGTGCCCGGATCATTGTAACTAAATCAGTTGATGACAAAGTTATTACAGCCAAGAAGCACGACTCATTCAGAAATACAACGCTTGGTGTAAACGGACATAACATTGTATTTGACGGGCTGCCAAAGAACAGTATGGCTGTGTATGTTATAGATGCTAAGGGAAAAGAGGAACTATCGGGGACGATGAGCCGAAAAAATAATACACTGGATATAAGCCAATTATCAAAAGGGCGACATACAATAGCGCTGAAACAGGGTGCGAGTATAAAAGTGTTTGGCTGGCTGGAAGAGGTGGTGGTGAAGGGATAGGGCCTCAGGTTAAGAGGTTAAGAGGTTAAGAGGTTAACTGATTTACTGTTTAATTATGGTTTATAGATGTCCTACACTTTTAAAGTGTAGGACATCTGCATTCCGGGGTAATATTAAATATTCTTTTCACGGAAAAACACGGGGGTTCCATCATGTATTTGTATTTTCAACATTTTAAACCAATAATACATGAATTATATATGGTGCTGCGATTATCCAATGTCATGCATGGTTTCATACCAAAAAAATATTTTATGAAAATACTTGCATCTTAATTGTATTTTATATACCTTAACTGTCGTAAATTCGCAATCCTTAAAAATCCAGCCTTTTTAGTTGCAAATGATGTGCGGATGGGAAAAATTTAATAACTTTTAGTTAAAAAACGTGTATGCCAGCTATTAGTAAAACTAATACTAAATATAACCTCAAAAAAGAATTACATAAATATTTCGGTTTTGACACCTTTAAGGGTGAGCAGGAAAAGATCATCAAAAGCATTCTTGATGGCCGTGATACGTTTGTTATCATGCCTACGGGTGGCGGGAAATCATTATGCTACCAACTTCCGGCCTTACTGAGCGATGGTGTAGCTATCATAGTATCTCCGCTTATTGCACTGATGAAAAACCAGGTGGACCTTATCAGGGGGTATAGTGACAGTGATAATATAGCCCATTTTCTTAATTCTACACTTAGCAAAGTACAGCAGAAGAAAGTAAAAAGTGACCTTACTGATGGCATTACGAAGATGCTTTATGTGGCACCGGAAACACTTACTAAGCAGGAAAACATAGCTTTTTTTGCTGATCTGCCGATATCATTCATAGCTGTTGATGAAGCGCATTGTATATCAGAATGGGGGCATGATTTCCGGCCTGAATACCGCAAGCTGCGTGATATGATAAATATGATCAATCCTGACTTGCCTATCATAGCACTTACCGCAACTGCTACACCAAAGGTTCAGGATGACATAGTAAAGAATCTTACACTGAATGATGCAAATATTTTTATTGATTCCTTTAACCGGCCAAACCTATATTACGAAATAGTACCGAAAGGCACAAAGGAGCAAACGCTGAAAAGCATGGTGAAATTTATAAACACCATGAAGGGTAAAAGCGGTATCATATACACACTAAACCGGAAGACGACTGAAGAACTGGCCCAAACACTGGTAGCGAATGGCATTAGTGCGGTTGCTTACCATGCAGGGCTGGAAGGGCCGCTACGCTCTCAACGTCAAGACCAATTCCTGATGGAAAAGGTAGATGTGATCGTGGCTACGATAGCCTTCGGGATGGGTATAGACAAGCCGGATGTGCGGTTTGTGATACATTATAATGTACCTAAATCGCTGGAGAACTACTACCAGGAGACCGGCAGAGCAGGCCGTGACGGCATGGAAGGAAAATGCATGCTGCTGTACTCCCATAAAGATGTGCAAAAGCTAGAGCACCTGATGCGTGACAAACCACTGAGTGAGCGTGAAATGGGCGGCCAATTGATCTCTGAAACGCTTGCTTACATAGAAAGCGGTGTATGCCGGAGGCGGTTATTGCTACATTACTTTGGTGAAGAATATAAAAAAGACAATTGCGACAACTGCGACAACTGTAATCACCCTAAGGAAAAACTTGAGGTAAAAGATAGTGTAAAAATTACGCTTGATACGATCAATGAACTTGATGAACGCTTTGGGATAGATTATGTGGTGAATATCATTCTTGGCGTATCAAATCCGCAAATACAAACATTCCGCCACGATAAGCTGAAGTCATTTGGCTCAGGGCTCATTATGGAAATGGATGCAAATTTCTGGACCTCTCTTATCAGGCAGATGATGCTTGAAGGTATGATACGCAAAGACATTGAAGAATATGGCCTGCTGAAAATAACAGAGAAGGGACAAAAATTCCTTAAAAAACCATACTCTATAATGGTGGCACTTAACCACCAATATGACGAAGCATCGGGCGGCGATGATGATGATGTGAGCGCCAGCGGCCCAGCAACAACAGACACTGTACTGTTTGAAATGCTAAAGGAGCTACGTAAGCAAACAGCCAAAGAAAAGAACCTGCCACCATTTGTCATCTTCCTGGAGAACTCCCTGGAAGATATGGCAACCAATTACCCTACTACCCTTGAAGAGCTGGAAAAAATACAAGGGGTAAGCAAGGGCAAAGCAATGCGCTACGGGAAAAAGTTTGTGGACCTGATAGCAAAATATGTTGAAGAAAACGAGATAGAAAAGCCCGATGATTTTGTGATGAAGAGTGTGGTGAACAAAAGCGGCATGAAAGTTTTCATCATCCAGAACATTGACAAAAAAATACCACTTGAAACAATAGCAAAAAACAAAGGACTATCGCTGCCCGACCTGCTGGTGGAAATGGAAACCATTGTGGCAAGCGGCACACGGCTGAACCTTGATTATTGCCTGGAGCAGGAACTTGATGAAAATGAGCAGGAAGATATTTTCGACTATTTCCGGAGCAGCAATGATGATAATATGGATAGCGCGTTTGAAGAATTCAAAGACCGTGATGTAAGTATAGAGCATTTGAAAATGATGCGCATCAAGTTTATGAGTGAATACGCGAATTGACCTCTCCCCGACCCTCTCCGAAGTTCGGAGAGGGAGGTGTTGCGTACGGTTCTTGAACTGAAAAAATTCACAAGGGTATATTCATGTGTAATACACGACCTCACCTCTCCTTTGGAGCGATGGGGTGATATCTCTAATCGTGCACCAATAAATTATCTGCAAATATTTTAGACACGGTGGTCTTTGCGCCATTTTTTATAGTGATGACAACAGACCCATCGAAGGGTATTTTCTCCACCAGAGTAATCTTTGTGCCAATGCCGATGTCTAGTTTTTTGAGGTATTGCAGAAATGATGAACTGGTATCTTTCACACCTACTACCTGGCAGGTCTTTCCGTCAGCTACTTCTGAGAGTATGGTTTTATGAATATCGGCCATTTCGCCACTGGCTGAAGGGATGGGGTCGCCATGCGGATCGTATTGGGGAAAGCCCAGGAATTTATCAAGACGGTCTGCAAGCAGCGGGTGATGGATATGTTCCAACTGTTCTGCAACCTCATGTACTTCATCCCATGAATATTCCAATTTTTCAAGCAGGAAAACTTCCCATAGCCTGTGGCGGCGAACGATGAGCAACGCAATCTTCATGCCCTTGGCTGTGAGCTTAACGCCCTTGCTTTTTTCATATTGGATGAGTTTTTTATCAACCAATTTTTTGAGCATATCTACAACGGACGCAGGATTATTGTTCAGCGCTTCTGCAATAGCAGTAGGGCTGATCTTTGTTTTCCCTTCATTACCAAGGTGATAAATAATCTTGAGGTAATTCTCTTCGGAATTGGTCTGCGAATGACTGGAGGGATGCATAATACAAATATAAACAAAGAATGGTAAATTTAAAAAATTAGTCAAGACTAATAAAATTAATTTGCTTAATCAAATAATTAAACTAAGTTTGCTAAAATTTTAAAAGCCAGCGATTGGGGAATCTGTATTTTAATCAATATATAACCTTTAGAAATTGTCATTATAATATTACTCAATTACCTTTGCGCACCTGAAAAAATATGCAAAAAACATATACACTGTCGTCCATGATCAAGTTATCCGTGTTGCTGATCGCATTAGCAATACTACCAGTATGTACTTACGCGCAAGAAGACAACAGTGATGATACCGGTATAACCCAAAAAACGCCCATACCGGCACCGCGTTTCAACCTGCATTTTCAGGCCACTTATATCTACCAGTACAAACCTGCATTTGGCGCTGATTACAGTGGTCAAAACAGTATAAAGACTGCAGAAGAAAGGGATAATTCAATTACTGCTACGCTTTATTTAGGGGTACGTTTATGGAAAGGTGCTGAATTATACATCAACCCGGAAATTGCCGGTGGCAGCGGGCTAAGCGGGGCGTATGGGATGGCTGCATCAACGAATGGTGAGACCTTCCGTGTAGGAGACCCCTCTCCTACCCTATACCTGTCACGTGGCTATTTGAAACAAACCATAACCTTAAATCATAGCAAGGATACTTTGATGGCTGATGGACAAAACCAGTTACAGACGTCCTATTCTACCCGCTCTCTATCTTTCTATCTCGGCAAGTTCGGGTTAAGCGACCTGTTTGACAATAATGCTTTTGCCTCCGGCCCACGCACTTCTTTCCTTAACTGGTGTTTTATGAGTAATGGCGCATGGGATTATGCAGCTAACCTCAGGGGTTATACTTATAGCTTCACTACTGCACTACAATGGGATAATATGACCTATAAAGCAGTACTGGCAACGATGCCTGTAGTAGCTAATGGTCCAGACCTTAATACCGACCTTAGCCAGGAATACGCTATTAACGCAGAAGTAACCAGAGCTTTTAAGCTGCACAAAAAAGACGGGCATCTCCGCCTGCTTGGCTACTATAACAATGGTGATATGGGCAACTATAGCTCAGCCATTGCAAATGCGGTACCAGGTAACGTACCAAATGTTGTTTCCACACGCAAATATTTCAGGGATAAATATGGCTTCGGATTAAATTTTGACCAGCAACTTACAGAAACACTTGGCATATTTGCCAGGGCCGGATGGAGTGATGGGCAAAACGAAACCTGGTGCTTTACAGAAGCGGACCAATCAGTTTCGGCAGGGTTATCAATAAACGGAGCAAACTGGAAGCGGAAAGACGATAATATCGGAGTTGCGGTAGTTGTAAATGGTTTGTCAAAAATACATGAACAATATCTTGCTGACGGGGGCCTCGGCTTCCAGTTGGGAGATGGCGCGTTAAACTATGCCAACGAAACTGTTGCGGAATGTTATTACAGCTATAAACCTGTATCAAGTGGTTTATGGCTTTCACTGGATTACCAGTTCGCACTAAATCCCGGGTATAACAAAGACCGTGGGCCGGTGAATGTATTTTCTTTCAGGGCGCATGTAGAATTATAATATCACTTCTCTATCAGAAAACATTTCCTGTTTAGTTTTCCCTGAAAATCGAAAGGGGTTGTGGCACCTGTAATATCCTTTACGGTAAGCGCGGGTATACTGTCTCTTTCGAGTACAAAATCGCGGTAGTTGTTACTGAAGTATATGCTCCCGCCATCTGTGCAGCCTTTAAGTAATTTTTTCAGCAGGAATACATGATCCCGCTGCACATCGAAGTTGTCTTCCATTCGCTTACTGTTTGAAAATGTAGGCGGATCACAAATGATTAGGTCAAATGCATCGGCAGGCATATAGTCCAGCCACTCCATCACATCACCATGTATGAAATCATGAGCTGTATCTTTATACAATTTATTGTACTGCATGTTTCGTTTTGCCCAGTTGAGATATGTTTTGGAAAGATCCACAGAGGTAATGCTGCGTGCTCCTCCATCAGCGGCATATACACTAAATGAGCCTGTATAGCAAAACAGGTTAAGCACATTCTTGCCTTTGGCCTGCTCCCGCACCAGGCCGCGTGTGATACGGTGATCAAGAAACAAACCGGTATCCAGATAATCAGTAAGGTTAATAATAAAGTTGAGACCGCCTTCAGGAACTATACGCTCTACCTTTTGTTCATCAAATTTTTCGTATTGTCCCTGCCTTCCGGCTTTCCGCTGACGTATCTTCATAAAAATCACATCCTGCGGTATTTCAAGCACCTCAGCCAGAATCTCTTTACAGCCCTGCAGCCATATAGCATGCTCTTCATCTTCCATGCCATGCCTGCGCTTGTATTCAGCGGCATGCACTACCCCATTGTACCATTCTATTGCAAAAGGAAACTCAGGCAAGTCATGATCGTAAAAACGAAAACAAGCTACTTCCTGCCTTTTGGCAAGTTTGCTGAAATGCTTGTATACTTTCAGCAAGCGGTTTCGGAACATGATCAATTTATCAGGAGTCAATAGTATAGATTTGGGTGTAAAAGTAAGGTAGTATTGTATCAAAAGAAAAAGCGGGTAAAAGCCATCCGGCATTTACCCGCTTTTTTATTATGCTTTTTTTATTTCCCTATCACAAAATGGAATGTTTCTGTTCCGGATTCTGTATTTACCCGGAGCAAGTAAGTACCCGCTGCAATGCCATTATCCAGTTTTATCTCTGCATGTATAGTGCCGTTCTGAGGTGTTGTTTCTCCTGTGTACACGGTGCGGCCCAACATATCTGCTACCGCTATTGATACATTCTTATTAGATACCGCACTCAATTTTCCGCTAAGGATAAAACTGCCGGTATTGGGGTTAGGGAACAAACTAAGGTCATTGCCGCCGGTGGTTACTGCATTTACAGACAGGTAACCCAACCCGTATATGGTGAGCGCAGCACTTGTGTCGGTTAAACTGCCGGTATCACAAGGAGAGTTACCGGTAACGGTGCAAGTAACAGTGATGTCATTATTATACACATGAGTGGTAAACGTAGAGTTAGTAGCTCCGGCTACAGGTGCATTATTTACAGACCACTGATAGCCGGGGTTTACACCTCCATTGATTACATCGGTATAGAAGGTATAGACATCGCCCACATAAGCAGTTGTATCACCACCTGTTGTGGAAATAACTACGGTAGGTGCTACCAGCGGGTATACATTCATCACAAGACTGATTTGCGCTTCTGCCGGTGATGAGCAGATATCATGCGAGGTCATTATTCAGTTGATATAATCTCAGTGTGCGTGCGGTTAAATAAGTGTATCGCCATATTTAAAATGAGCACCGAAAATGTCCCATTCAAAAGTTGGTGTGCCACCATTCACAGGATGCGCGATCAGGGTATCCGGCTGTCCGGAGCACTTGGTAGAATCCAGTGTTTGTGTAATGGTAACAGAAGCCGGTAATGGTTCAATTACCTTAAAGGGCACTGTTACATAACAACCGGAGATCAGAGTATAAGATATATGCACATTGCCTGCAACAAGGCCATCGACCTCGCCGGTAAAGGCTATGGAACGGGCAATGGTACCATCACTGCTGCTCCATACACCACCGGGTGTATTATCAGATAAGTAAAGAGAAGTGCCCTGGCATACACTATCCACACCCATGATGGAATCAGGTATTGGAAATACAATCACAGGTACCGTAACAAAGCAACCGGTAGGCAGGGTATAAGAAATTATAATGCCCGAACCGGTATCTACACCGGATACAACACCTGTAGAAGATACACTTGCAGTAGTATCACTGCTGCTCCATGTACCACCTGTAGATGCATCGGTCAATGAGGTGCTTGAACCCACACAAAGATTACCTACGCCCGTAATTGCAGCAGGTAACGGGTTGACCGTAACCGCATAAACAGCAGGAGGGCACGCGAAGGTAGTATACGATATACCAACTACCCCCGAAGATATGCCGGTAACTATACCTGTAGAGCTTATAGATGCCACACCCGGACCAGCAAGAGTAACGTTCCAGATACCGCCACTTACACCATCAGACAATGCTATTGCACTACTAACACAAACTACTGATGGGCCCGTGATCACTGTGGGCGGTGTGGTGATATTTACCGGGTACACCACATAACAGGTGGTTGGCAAAGTATAAGAGATTACCGCAGCACCGGGATTAACACCTCCTACAATGCCTGTAGAACCTACAACCGCATAAGTTATATTGCTGCTGCTCCATGAGCCGCCCGCAGTGCCATCATTGAAAGTGAATGACGAGCCCTGACAAATATTAGGCGTACCGCTTATAGCTACAGGAGATGGATTAACTGTAAATATCGCGCTGGCAGAACAGCCTGTTGCCGTGGTTGCATATGCAATGGTAGTGGTGCCGGTAGCCAGTGCATCTACCAGTCCGGAATTGGAACCGATAGTGGCAACTGCCGTATTACTGCTGCTCCAGGTACCACCTCCTGATGCATCACTTAGCTGGGTAAATATTCCCGCACAACTGCTCAATGTGCCTGATATAGCAGCAGGTAAAGGATTAACAGTGATGGTAGTGGTAGCCGTGCAACCACCTGCAGGTAATGTATAAGTAATGGTAGCTGTATTTACAGATATACCTCCTAAGATACCTGTGGTTGACCCAATGGAGCCTACAGTCGGGCTGCTGCTGCTCCATGTGCCACCGGCAGTGGGATCAGTAAGTGTGGTTGTTGTGCCCAAACACAAACTGTGGTTACCATCAATAGCATTAGGAGATGTATTAACGGTCACAACTGCTGTTGCGCTGCAACCGGTAGGCAATATATAGCTGATCGTAGCAGTTCCAATAGCAATACCTGTAACAGTGCCTGAGGCAGACCCTACAGGCATTCCTATAGGATTGCTGCTAATCCATCCACCACCGGGTGTGGCATCGGTTAAAGTTGTGGAGAGGCCCTGGCAAATGTTCAACGTACCTAAAACAGGAGTAGGAACCGGGTTGACGGTAAGCGTTGTTGTTGCAATGCAGCCTGCGGGCAATGTATAAGTAATAGTAGTAGTACCGCCAGTTGTACTAACGGCTGTGGTAACACCGGTAGTAGTTACTATAGTAGCGATCGTACCTGTACTACTAGCCCATGTACCTCCTGCTGTAGGATCTGTAAATGTTGTTGTATTGCCATAGCATAGTGTGCTTGTGCCTACAATAGCCAATGGTGATGGATTAACCGTTACCACTGCACTTGCAGAGCAACCGGTGGGGAATGTAGTGGTAATGGTTGTGGTGCCGGGCGTGAGCCCTATTACTAAACCAGTTGATGACCCAACTATTGCAACAATTGTATTACTGCTTGTCCATGTGCCTGCAATGGCATCTGTAAGCTGGGTTGATAAACCGGAGCATACCGTAAGCGAACCTGTTATTACTGCTACAGGGTTCACTGTTACCACTTGTGTTACCGGGGTGCAATTAGCGCTGGTATAGGAGATTATTGTAGTGCCGCCACCAATGCCGCCCAATGTGCCTGTAGCTGCTCCAATAGTTCCCGCTGCGGGATTAGTGCTTGTCCATACACCACCACCAACAGTGTTGGTCAATGTTGTTGTAAGTCCCTGGCAGACAACAAAGGTACCGCCAATAGCTGATGGTGCCGGGTTAACGGTAACTATTGTTGTTACGTAACAATTGCCCGGCATAGTATAAGTGATCATTGTGGTACCACCGGTACCAAGGCCGGTAACTACACCTGTTGCACTAACAGTGCCTGCTGCAGGGTTACTGCTGCTCCATGTGCCGCCTGCTACGGCATCAGACAACGGTGTTGTTAACCCTACACACACTGTGGCAGGTGTACCGGTGATCGGGCCGGGCGATGCATTAACAGTTACTACCGCTGTCTGGTAACATAACCCGCCACCGAATGAATAAGAAACAGTTGCAGTACCTGCAAGACCGCCGGTAATAGTACCGCCTACATTTGTAACAGTACCTGAACCATTAGCATTACTCCAAACGCCTCCTAAAACTGCATCAGTTAAAGTTGTTGAAGCGCCCTGGCACATGCTCATAGTGCCGTTGATAACACCAGGACTTGTAACAATAGTGGCAACTGTTGAAATGGCACAACCGGTGCTGGTGATCGTATATGTTATATTAGTTGTTCCCGCAGC
>CAIRZD010000444.1 GCA_903882965.1 uncultured Bacteroidota bacterium | reverse complement strand
CTAAACCGCCTGACCTGCAAAAAGATATTTTCTGGAAAAACTCAACCTTGTTCCAGTAAAATCAGGCTTTCCCAAAGATATTTTGCCCTTTTTGAAAAAGTTCCGTATGTTTATGATTTGATTTTAAAAAATATCTGAAAAATAATTCGGCGCCTATTTTGATATCATCGAACTCTAAAATCCTGGTTGCGATTATTTATATACCCGGGAGGAATTTAGGATTATTGTTAAATATTCATTCCCCTTACACCGTATACAATAATTTGTAAGGGAAGTTGTTACTTTTGAACGATAATATCAGCCCGCATGGCATTCTGGAAAAAAGAAACTGTTACCACAACCGAAACAACCACAACAAAAAAGAAAAAACCCGTTTGGCGCGAGTGGCTCGATGCTGGCGTTTTCGCTATAGTTGCTGCAACACTCATACGCACATTCTTTTTTGAAGCATATACCATACCCACAGGGTCTATGGAAGGCACCATGCTGGTCAATGATTACCTGTTCGTTAGCAAGTTGGCATATGGCCCGCGCGTACCTATGACCCCTCTGGCAGTCCCGTTGGTACATAACACCATGCCCCTCACCGGCGGCAGGTCATACACAGAATCAGTACAATGGAAATATCACCGTATCCCCGGTTTCGGCCATGTGGAGCGCAATGATGTCGTGGTATTTAACTACCCCTGCGGTGATACCGTAATGGTCGAGCACCCCGAAAGCGATTATTACCAGGCTTGCCGCATGGCCGGCAGGGACGGTATCATGAACCAGTTCAAGATCATTACCCGCCCCGTTGATAAAGAAGAGAATTATATCAAAAGATGTATTGGCCTCCCCGGCGACGTACTTGAAATCAAAAATGCACGCGTTTATATAAATGGCCAGCCAAACGTACTGTTCCCGCATTCCAAACTCAACTACCTTGTAAAAACCAATGGCAGAAGCCCGGGTGTTGATGACAACATAGAAATGGTAATCAGGATCAATGATGGCCAGTACATTTACAACCTCGCTAACGATCAGATTGATGAGGTCAAAAAAGCCATGAATGTTACGTCTGTCGATCTTTGGCTTAATACTCCCGCTGGCTCAGCACCTTCTGATCCCGGTGATTGGGTATTCCCCCTCGATACTGCTAACTTCAAATGGAACCGCGATAATTTCGGCCCGCTCACTGTTCCCAAAGAAGGCGTTACGGTAGCCCTTACCCCACAAAATATCGCCTTATACCGCCGCATCATCCGCAACTACGAAGGTAATACCCTCGAAGAGCAAAATGGCAAATTCATCATCAACGGCAAGGAAGCTACTTCCTACACCTTCAAAATGGACTACTATTGGATGATGGGTGATAACCGCCACAACTCACTCGACTCCCGCTATTGGGGCTTCGTTCCTATCGACCATATCGTAGGTAAGGCTTGGTTTGTATGGCTCAGTTATGGTGAAAGCGGCATCCGCTGGAAACGTATATTCCGTGGCATACATTCCCTCGAAAAATAATAGAGAAAACAATCTTTAGAACAATTACTCGACCTCACCCTCCCCTGCGGGGAGGGCCGGGGAGAGGCTCCTATAATCCCTTTATCCGCTCTATAAGTGAAGTGGTAGAATATCCTTTTACAAAAGGTATGATCTCTACTTTCCCACCATAGCTTTGCACAAAATCGGCGCCTACTATTTTATCTATACTATAGTCTCCGCCTTTTACCAGCACATCAGGCCTTATCAGTTTTATCAGTGCCTCCGGGGTATCTTCGTCAAACAGGCTCACTGCATCCACACACAGCAGCGACGCCAACTGGAATAAGCGATCCTGCTCATTCGTTACCGGCCTGTCTTTGCCCTTCAACCGCTGCACAGAGCTGTCGGTATTCACGCCCACTATCAGCACATTGCCTAGTTCTGCAGCCTTTGCCAGCAGGTCCAGGTGCCCGTGATGTAATATATCAAAACAGCCGTTTGTAAACACTATTTTCTTCTGTGTTGCCCGCCACATATTGCATTCACGCACCAACGTCTCCCGGCTATATATTTTGTTTTGTATCCACTGCAACTTGTGCATCTCTTCTCCGGTTATAAGAATGAATAAATAATAAAGAAACTACCCCCAACACTATGATTATGGCCGTCTGCACCACCCAGGCTATCCACCCGAAGGCCTGCGCCGGCACTTCGTTTATCCCGTATACCACGGTAAGTATCTGCGCTACCAGGAAGGGGTATAAGCCTATGCCACCTGGTGTTACGATCATACCTATACTGCCATATACCAATACTACCAACGCTACAAGCGCCGAAAGATGATGTGTATCCGGCAGGCTTTTAAGCCCTATGTATATCTGTAGCACATACATCAGCCATATAAGCACAGTATAACCCATGAACTGCCCTCTTTTTTTCATGTGCAGTATAGATAACACGCCCCGGTTCATCTCTTTCATAAACCGGCCAAATTTTGTTTCACGGTTCCTCCTGTATATAATGACGCTGGCAATAATGAATATGGCAAGTGCACCAATAACCATAAATAACACCCGCTCATTATGTGGCGTTTCCATCCGTTCGCCCAGCTGGTGGGCGCCCGCTCCTACATAATTACTGATCTGGCCAAACTGTACTATGAATGCGATAATAGCAATAACGAGCAGGCTCACAATATCAAACGCCCGCTCCGCTACTATTGTTCCTATCATTTTATGCGCAGGCATTTTTTCGTACTTGGCCAGTACAGTACACTTGGCCACTTCTCCCGCACGGGGCAGTGCCAGGTTAGTGATATAGCCTATCATTACCGCGAAGGTGGTATTTAAAACGGTCGGCTTCATCTCCACCGTTTCCAGTAAATACCGCCATCGTAATGCTCTGAAAAAATGAGATAAGAATCCTACAAAACAGATCGGTATCAGGTACCAGGCGTCAATACTTTTTATCGCAGCTACAAGCTCATCTTTCTGCTCAGGCTTTAGCTGGTGCAGCATGTGATAAATGATCCATATCCCCAACCCCAGAAAAACTATATATTGTAATATTGTAAGCAGGGTCTTCTTCATAGTTCCTATAAAGATACGGATTACAACCTATTATCCTCCTTCGGGAAAATGATTACTGGCTTGTGTTTCTTTGCCAGTTCAAAATCCATAATACAATAAGAAATTATAATAACTGTGTCTCCTACAGATATCTTCCGGGCCGCAGGGCCATTCATACAGATCATTCCGGAGCCTCTTGTACCCTTGATCACATAGGTTTCCAGGCGCGCGCCATTATCTATGTCCACCACGTGCACTTTCTCATTTTCTATGATATTGGCGGCCTCCATAAGATCCTCATCTATCGTGATGCTCCCTATATAATGTAGGTTTGCCTCCGTGATCTTTACCCTATGGATTTTAGATTTTAATATTTCTATCTGCATAGCCGCGCAAAGGTACGTTTTTGCTTGATAGGTTGATAAGTACCTTATATTATCTATTATGAAATTACACTATTGAAATTTCAAAGAATATAAATATGTACTTTAATACAACCTCAATAGAATACATAATTGCGATGAACCCTGATAAATCGGGCACAAAACACTCCCCTTTTCGCTATTTAGGAGATGTCTGCAGCGGCTCCTTACTATATCGCTCTATCATCTTTCTCAAAAAATCATCCGAGCCACCCTTACCAACTCCAAACTCCTTCAAAAAAATATCATCCATTGATGTATAAGCCATGATCCGCCTCAACCCAGCGATACTATCCTTATCATACGCAGCAAGGCAAAGCATCCCCATTATAGTACTGTATGGATTCGTATAATTATCCATGTAGTAAAAACCTTCCGGCTTATTAAGGTCTGTCTCTTTGTGATGTTGCAGGTAATCATTCAGGCGTTTTATATGCCATTCCAGGTCATGCCCAAGGCTCCCGCCATAAAACACCGCAAGCCCCTCCCGCAAAGGTGATTCAGGATAATGCCGGTTAAGGTATACATGCACTACCTCGTGAAAATAATCCTCACCCCACCCTCCGCAATAAACAATATTATCCACATCATCCGACATGCCGCTGGGCTTATCCCTGTTGCCCATCGCTACCGTAAAATCAAAACCCCTTAAATGCTCCAGTTCTTCCTTCGTATCTGCAAAATAATACCGGATATTGATGGGTGCCAGGCCCCAGTCAGCCTGCAGTTTCTGCACGGCATCAGCAAGCACCTTCGCTTTCTTCTTATCAAACACATGATAAGCCGGGTAGTGGTAAGTGATGTTGCCCACCTCGGTTGTCTTCCAGTCTTTCACCAGTTCTATCGGGTTAATAAAATGTAGTCGGTTATTTTCATCCCTTTGCACATAATGATTCGTAATAGACATCACCGATACCTTCCCCGAATCACCCCTGCCAAACAAGGTCTTAATATGTACGTAACCTTTCTCAGGATGGGCATACAAAATGGTCGGCTTCCCTATTATATAAGTGGCAGCCTCTGTGTTAATTCCATACACCAGTTGGTCCGGCCGTTTATACGCCGCACAATCCGCAGCGCTCCAGTATTCACGGTAGTCCGGCACATGACTGCGGGTAAACTCTTTTAAGTAGCTACTCAAAAAATCCACAGCCTGCACAAGTTCTGTATCTCCCGGGTCTATTGGATTATTCACAGGTATTTGTGCCACGCAAAAATGGCATGCAAAGATCCCGGCAACAAACACAAACAATTTTTTCATCGTGCTATCTCCCCAAAATATCATGGACAAAATAACGGATATTTTTTGTTTACTAAACGTCAAAAATTATTGCCCGCTGTTATAGAGCCCTCAAATATCTTAACCTCAAAGCACGCTCCTTTAGGAGCCGGGGCGTTCCTTCTTCAACGTTGCTATGTCCTCTATTATTCTATTCATTTCTACAGGAAGTGTCCCATTATAAACACCTCTTATCCGCCTGTGCTTATCTATCAGAAAAACTTTTTCAGTATGCAAAAATTCATTCAGGTCACCGTAGTATCCTAATGAATCTCCTGCAAAATATTCTTTCTTAGCCAGCGTATATAAAGCTGCTTTACTTCCTGTCAGCAGTTGCCATTTAGTGGCGCTGATCTTTTTTATGCCGGCATACCGCCTTAGTGTGGCCGCACTATCTCTTTCTGGATCTACAGTATGCGAGAGAAGTATCACTTCATCATCATTTGCAAAGGCCTTTTGCAAAATGGAAAAATTAGCCGTCATCTTAGGGCATATACTGCCGCAACTTGTAAAGATAAAGTTGGCTACATATATTTTGCCTGCTACATTTTTCTCCGTGAAAACTTCCCCGTTCTGGTTGATGAAAGAAAATGCCGGGATAATATGTATGTGCTCAAATGAGTCAGATGTTTTTGATATCCAAAGCGGTGTCAGGTCAGGACCAATATAGTAAGGCAAACCTCTTGGCTCATTGGTATTGCATGAAGCCATAAACCCAATGATGATGAGAATAGTTATAAATAATTTACTTGCTCGAGTCATATAGGTTCCTGCAAATTTTTAATCCTACCAATCCATATTTCTTCCCATTGTCTATAACATAATTGGCCCTTATGTTTCCATCGTCCCACCATAATTTTTCGCTGCCCTGCTCTTGTCCGTGCACATAATTAAAATCCTTTATCAGCCTGCCTGTATGGTTCCATTCTTTAAAATTCCCTTCGTAAAAATCATCAACGATCGTAAACTCAAATTTCTTATTCCCATTCTCCCACCATCCCGTATGCACTCCGTTTTTTTTGCCTGCTGCATAATATCTCAATTCCTGTAATTGCCTGTTCGGATACCATTTTTTTATTGCCCCCGCTTCCAACCCATCCACATATCCGAATAGCAACGCCGTATCCCGCGCATCATATAGCTGGTACGCATAACCGCTATACTTTTTCGCCTGGTAATAAAGGGTATCTTCCCTTCTGCTAAACCCCTGATCACTTGTTAGTTTGTATATCGCCGGTATTTTTATCGCGGCAATTTTATCATATGCGGCACGCTCTTTCGCTTGTTGGCAGGACGATACTATCGCACATACAATCACTAACACAACAATTTTACTGGGATACACTGCCCGCCGTTCCATAAAATCCATTCCCGTTTATATAAGGTAACTCTGATGTTATATGATAGTGGTATATCCCGTTCGGATAATCCGGTGTAGCAAGAAAATGTCCATGATATTCATCCAGCATAGCATTGGTCATAGTAACCCCATGCTCCACTGGTCCATACACCGGGAAACCATCCAGCAAAAAACCGATCAGCGATGAGTCTGTACCTGTTACGGTTGTCAGATATTTTGGCTCCACATGATAATGGTATTGGCCTTGCTGCTGGGGGTGCCCCCACCATTGGTCAAAACTCACCATCTCATTGTCCAATGGCGAATTCATTGCGGCATATTGGTTAAATATCGCCACCCCGTTAATAGCCACACCTATAGGCCCGCCCGGTGTTGATGCATGTGTTGATGCCTGCGCCGGGTTTACAGGAATTTTAAAAGTAAGTGTCTGCTCTACTATTGTATTTGGATTTGCACTAAAAGTACTCCCGCCAAAAGTTGTCCCGCTAAATGCCTCATACAATGTATTAGTTGTAGGGTAATACGCACTTTTATGGTCCGGAACACCATTGCTTTTGATAGTAATGTATGTACCGTCATTAGTAATGCTGGTAGCGCCATATATCTTCTTATATACTGCAGGTACAGCTACTGATACGGTATTACTATCACTCTTTTTACATGAGAGCTGCACACAACACATCATGGTCATAGCGCCGATTATGGTTATTGTTTTCATCTTAAAATGTTTTGCTTCTATATTTTGACGCTGAATATTAAAATATCCTTCTGCACTTTAGCTATTTGCCACTAATTCTTTATTCTTATTTCAGATAAATAGGTATATACACTTCTCTCAAACACACCTTGTCCTCATCTAACTTTACACACATAAAAAATGAGCGGCAACCATTCCTCAGGGAAAAAGCAACTTTTACATACAGGCTAAAAAAGCAGAAGTAAAAATTATACATAATTAATATTTTAAATTATCAAATAAACATTTTTTAATCCAGATAAAATCGACACCAGATTTTTATAAAGGCGATGATATTAAAATTATCTTGTTTCATAATTGTAAAAACTATAAAAACCTTCTGCTTATTGGCATATCTACACACTGCTTTATCATTAGTAACGTTAAATAAGGTTAAATGCAGTACAGGTATAATGGTTAGTCATTACTTTTATATAGGTAATCATTCAAGTTAAAACCCTTTAATCAAGCGAATCAAGGTTCAGGATGGCAGCGATAAAAAAATCACGTTTACAATGGATCAAGGGCCTCATGCTCTTCAGCCAGGTACTTCTTTTATTGTTCACTGCACAGTGGTTATACAATCAGTATAACGACCAGCAGGAGCAATTAAAGAAAAACCTCACAAAGGTTTTCACAGATGTACAGCAAAGAGTTTCTGACTCCCTGCTACTCACTAATGTTATAGACCCTGTTACCGCAAACCGGGCCTAAACAATTGCTGTTGCATCACAAGGCTCTGATAAAATACAAAAAGTTGCATTATCTCCCCAGGGCCTTCACCGCATATTGGTCGGTGCCAGTAAGATATCCGGCCCTGAAGCAAAAAAATTATTCACAACAGACAGCATTATTTTCAATGACCTCTTCACCTTTCAAATGCGCCAAAACGGCTGGAATTTCAGCTCCCAATGGATCGATAATATTGACAGTGAAAAGAAAGCCGCAAATGCTATTTTTATAAAAAGCAATTTCTTTACAGACGCCAATGGCTTAGTGATAAGTAATTACAAACATTACCTCTTTTGGAAATTGTTGCCGCAGATTATTTTTGTACTCATCTTGCTTGCTATTACCGCCACAGCTTTCCTGGTCACCTTCAAAAGCCTCAAAGCCCAGATAAAACTCAGCACACTGAAAGATGATTTTATCAGCAATATTTCCCACGAGCTCAAAACGCCCATTGCCACCGTCAAGGTAGCCCTCGAAGCCCTAAATAATTACAATATCATTGATGACCCAAGGCTTAGCCGCGAATACCTCGGCATGGCAACATCCGAAATGGACCGCCTTGAGTTGCTTGCTACACGCGTTCTGAATACGTCACTTCTCGATGCCGGCAAAATATACCTGCAGCAGGAAACACACAATCTCAAAACTATGGTTGAAGAAATATTGCAGAATATGCAGCCACGCTTTCGCCAGAATGAGGCTAAGGTTTTCTTCACTGCTACAGGCAATAATTTTCTTGTCAATATTGACAAGCTACACATGCAAGGCGTGCTGGTCAATCTACTTGATAATAGCCTTAAATACAGATTGGCCCCGGTTAATATCAATATCAACCTTACCGAAGATAATGGCGCTGTGCAATTGTCACTAACCGATAATGGCCCCGGCATACCGGACGAGTATTTGAAAAAAGTGTTTGAAAAGTTTTTCCGTGTGCCTACCGGTAACAGGCATAATACCAAAGGCCACGGCCTGGGCTTAAGTTATGCTGCGCAGGTAATGCGCCTGCACAATGGCAACATACAAGTAAATAATATTCCCGAAGGCGGATGCATATTCACCCTCACTTTTTAAAAGAGGCATAAATTTGGCTAAAAGCAGTATTGAATTATAGAATATAATTTAGCAGATTAATACACTTGAAAAATAAAGAAGTCCAATAGTAATTCAAAAGTAAAAGGCTTGCGCCCTGCTTAATTAATGGTCCCCCTTTAGGGGACAGGGGTTTGACGGTTTATGAAAAAAAGAGTCCTGTACATCGAAGATGAACCATACCTCGCCCGAATCGTAAAAGATACGCTGGAGCTTAAAGGCTATGAAGTAATGCATAAGAAAGACGGTGTAAAAATAATGGAAGATGTGTCTGCATTTTCACCCGATATCTGCCTGCTCGATATTATGCTGCCACACATAGATGGCTTTGCCATTGCAAACCATATTCGCAATATCAATCCACACTTACCTGTTATCTTTCTCACCGCAAAAGTCCAAACTGATGATCTTGTAAAAGGGTTCTCATCCGGGGGCACTGATTATCTTAAAAAACCATTCAGCATGGAGGAGCTGATCGTTAGAATTGAGAACCAGTTAAAAATAATGAATCGTGATGCCACCTCATTACATGCATTGCCGGAAGAAGTGATCCTCAAAAATTATAAATTTTATCCCAGAAAATTTGAGCTGCATGCGCCATCCGGAATAACCAAACTTTCGAATAGGGAATCACAAATACTTGCCATGCTCTGCATCCATACCAACAATACTATAGACCGCAGGGAATTATTGCAAATCGTATGGGGAGATGATTCATTTTTTAATTCCCGAAACCTCGACGTATATATAAGAAAACTGCGCGGCTATTTTTCTGTAGCCGACGGAATTGAAATTATTACCCTCAAAGGCAAAGGTTATCACTTTGTTGTGGGGTGATTATAGCTTCAGAAATATATTCATATATTATTAAACCGTTTGTGAACTGCTCAACATGATAATTGATTGGATTAAATTTGGATACTTGGGCTCTTTAATTAAATTTGTGACAGATTAATCACTTAAAACAAAGAATTGTGACGTACGACAATAAAAATTTTGGAGAGAACCGTGGTGAGACACGTAATGAAAGTTTGTTCAGCAAACGTATTAAAGCAGGTAAAAGAAGGACTTACTTTTTTGACGTCCGCGCTACACGTGGCAACGACTATTTTATTACAATTACAGAAAGCAAAAAACGCTTTGATGATAATGGCTACGACAGGCATAAGATGTTTCTTTACAAGGAAGATTTCAATAAATTCCTTGCAGGCCTAACTGAAACCATCAATTATGTAAAAACCGACCTCATGCCTGATTTCGATTTTGACGCATTCAACCACGATCAGGAAAATGAAGAGTCTGGTGCCGTATCTGCTCCATCCGCTGATATTTCGGAAGTAACTGAGATCCCGGCTATATCCGCAATAAACGAAGATGGCGGCGTTGACGAGTGGAAAATGTAAATGTTACTATCCAAAAAATTGAACCCTTCACATTACAATTGTGAAGGGTTTTATATTTTCTGGAAGACTAACAAAATAAAACGGGTTAAAACAAAGTAGTATTGCCGGTGTCCTTTTTACGCCCCAGGTGCTTATATGCTTTTTCTGTTGCTTCCCTGCCGCGTGGCGTCCGTATAATATAACCCTCCTGTATCAGGAACGGTTCATACACTTCTTCAATAGTACCCGCCTCCTCACTTACTGCAGTAGCAATATTATTGATACCGGCAGGGCCGCCTTTAAATTTATCTATCAGCGTGGTAAGTATCTTATTGTCCATATCATCAAGGCCGCTCTCATCTACATTGAGTGCCTTTAGCCCATACTCAACTATTGCTCTGTCAATAACCCCATTGCCCAGAACCTGTGCAAAATCGCGCATACGGCGCAGCAAGCCATTTGCTATACGCGGAGTACCCCTGCTTCTCCCGGCTATCTCCATTGCAGCATCTGAAGTTACACGCACCGCAAGTACACCAGCAGCACGTAATATGATACGTTGCAAAACATCTGCTGTATAATATTCCAGCCGCGACTTTATCCCAAACCTCGAAAGCAGTGGTGCTGTAAGCAACCCGCTGCGGGTAGTGGCACCAACAAGTGTAAAAGGATTAAGCGTAAGTTGTATAGAGCGTGCTGATGGGCCACTGTCTATCATAATATCTATCTTAAAATCCTCCATTGCTGCATAGAGGTATTCTTCTACAACTGTACTCAACCTGTGTATCTCATCAATAAACAATACATCACGCGGTTCAAGGCTGGTAAGTAATCCGGCAAGGTCTGCTGGTTTCTCTATAACCGGCCCGCTCGTTTCTTTTATGGCTACACCGAGTTCGTTTGCTACTATACGTGAAAGAGTTGTTTTACCAAGGCCCGGTGGCCCGTGAAAAAGAATATGATCCAATGCTTCGCCCCTCATATTAGCAGCCTTCACAAATATGCGCAGGTTCTCAATAAGCTTTGGTTGCCCGGCAAAATCATCAATAGTCTGCGGGCGTATAGTATTTTCATACTCCCGTTCCTGCGTCGTTAAATCGCCGGTTGGCCTTACATGTGAACTCGACATCAGCCTAAAGTTAAGCAAAAAGACAGTTCACATCTTTTGCAAAGCCCTAATTTGTGGATAACTCTTACTTCTTTGCTATCTCTCCGGGCGGTGTAAATTTTACTACTTTATTTTCTTTTACAGGTAAGCTGTGCAGGTAAGCATATATAGCAGCAAGGTCCGACCTTTTCATGCTACCATACATGGTCCAGGGCATATAAGAATTAAACGCTCCTTTTTCTACTGTTTGTGGTTTGTAGTTTGAATCCACGTAGGATTTGAACCTGTTGATAAATGCCTCCTCACTCCAATTGCCAATACCGGTCTCGACGCTTGAGGTAATATTTGCAGAACGTACTATACCTCCTGTGGCTAGTGGAAATTCCCGGCCACCACTGAAAGAAAGTTCCGGTATTATCTGCCCTTTATTTGCTTGTGTATGACATTCTATACAAGCGCAGGCATTTACAAGATACGCTCCATAAGCAAGAACGTTGGTTGTATCAGGCCGGGTGCCGCCTGGTGCTTTTTGAGGTATTGTATTAATAATAACGCTCATCGGAAAATCAGGAACAGACTCAGGCACATTATTTTCTATCGGTTCAAGCGACCTGATATAAGCAATTATAGACATTACATCATCAGGGTCCATTTTTCCATAATGAGTGTAAGGCATAACCGGAAACATAGCCCTTCCTTCTTTTGTAACGCCGGTAGTGATGAGCCTAAAAAGCTCTCCATCTGTATAACGGCTAATACCTTTTGGTGTGATATTGCGGGAATAATATACGCCCGGAAAACCAATGGATTGGTCAAAACGCTCACCGCCTTTACCCAATGTACCAGGCGCAAGCGGCCCCGAAAATTTAGTCCAGTCGCGTGTAGAGTGGCAGTCCATGCATACAGCAACATGATTGGCCAGGTACTTCCCGCGCTCTATACGATCTGGCGAATAATTGATTTTCAGAGTTTGAGGCTCACCTACATTGGGTAGCGCAACCTTTACATATGAAATCAAACCACAACTATCCGAAACTTTTTTGCCTGAATAGCGGCCATACCTTTGGTTAAGAACGACCAAAACACAAAAATATGGGGCTATTCAAACGTAGTAAAAATAATAACAAACCGTTACTGCGCCAAATTCTGGATTTAAT
>CAIRZD010000443.1 GCA_903882965.1 uncultured Bacteroidota bacterium | reverse complement strand
ATCTTTTTTTTTTATATACTATTTCCTTACTTAAAACTTTATCACTATTTTAGGCATCTGTTCCAATTTATATAATGGCTAAAAAAGCAAAAAAAACAACTCACGGAATTGAACAAAAGCAAGAGCCTATAACTGGCAATAGAACTACGCCAACTACTCAAAAACAGTTTCTTTTATCAAATTTTCGCGTACAAGCGTTGATCCTTGCAATTCTGGGGTTCGTGTTTTATTGCAATACCTTTCAGCATGAGGCCGCCTTCGATGATATGATGGCTATAACTGACAATGCATATGTGCAACGCGGAGTAGCCGGCATACCGGATATACTCACCAAAGATGCATTTCAAAGTTACCTGGAGAGCAAGCAAGGCGGCAACCAGCTTGCAGGCGGGCGTTACCGGCCTTTATCACTTATCACATTTGCTATAGAGCAGCAAATAATGGGCACAGCACCCGACAACGAAACCACTAATGATAAAGAGATAAGAGTAGCACAGGAAATGCATGCACGCCATGTCGTGAATGTATTGCTATATATACTGAGCGTAATAGTATTATTGTATTTTTTACGCAGGATAGTCTTCCCCAATCAGCCTGCAGTAGCCTTTCTTGCGGCATTGCTGTTTACCATCCACCCTATCCATACAGAAGTGGTGGCAAATGTAAAAAGTCGCGACGAAATATTATCTGTACTGTTTATCTCACTTACATTCATTAAGGCATTCAGCTATTGGGATAGCAAAAAGAAAAACGATCTTATACTGGCTTTACTCTGCTTTTTTCTTGCACTATTAAGCAAGGAGTATGCAGTGATGCTCCTGGTATTGCTCCCACTGGGTTTTTACTTATTCCGGAAAGAAAGTATTGGCAGCAGCAGCAAGATCACCCTACCCTATTTAATACCCTTCGGCATATACATCATGCTAAGGCTTTCTGCCATTACCGCTATGCCTCAGGGAGCAGAAAACAATATCATGAACAATCCATACCTATACGCTACAGGTGTTCAAAAGATAGCTACAGAAATAATGGTCTTGCTCGATTACCTGAAAATGCTCTTTTTCCCAAGCCCGTTATCTTCAGTTTACACGTACAATTCAATTCCATACACCGGCTTTTCAGATCCTTTGGTATGGCTGAGTATTATAGTGCATCTCGGCCTGTTGGCTGCCATGTTTATTTTAGTAGCACGCAGACAAGTACTTGGTTTTGCAATAGCTTTTTACCTCATCAACCTGGTACTTGTAAGCAATATTTTCTTTGATATAGGTGCACTCATGGGCGAGCGGCTCATATACCATTCATCAGTAGGCTTTTGCATAGCTGCTGCATATCTTATCTACGCTGGTTTTGAGAAAATAAAACAACCGGCAATAGCTAAGCCCGGATTAGTAGGGCTTATGGTATTAGTTGTAATGATCTCCGGGTACAAAACCATAAACCGTAATACAGCCTGGAAGAACGACAATACATTATTTATGAAGGATGTAAATACCACACCAAACAGTATACTGGCCAATAATAACGCAGCCGCAGCATGCATGATTTTCGCAAAAAGAGCCACTAATATAACACAGCGAAAAGAATGGTTTGAAAAGGCGATCACCTATTTTGATAAAGCAATATCGTTATACCCAATGTATATGAATGCCCGGCTCAACAGGGGTTTAAGCTACTATGACATGGGACAGCCTGACATGGCAATACCTGATTGGGACACCGTGCGAAAATATACACCCGCCGAAAAAAAATTGCCTTATTATTTCTCTGTACTGGGTAAGTATTATTATAACCAAGGCATGAAATATGGCAATGCAGGCAAAATAGATAGTGCGGTAATAGCTTTTAAGAAAGGTACTGAAGCAGCCCCAAATGTTGCAGATATATGGTATCAATTGGCCAACGCATACAAGGCCCAGGGAAAAGAAGCTGAATTCAAAGCTGCATATGATATGGCGGAAAAATTAAAAGCAAATAGCCACAATAATTAAACTGCTTGAATTTTGTATTGGAAATATTATTCCCGGCAACACAAAAAACTGGTTATAGCTTATAATTTTGCTTATATTTACGCATTAGAATAATTTATTGTTTCCGATAGCGATTTTATAGTTTATCAGAAACCTAACGAATATTTATAAAACAACCTATAGTATTAACTAAATCTACAATTATGAGAAAATTGGCCTTTTTAGCCCTTTTTGTTGCATTTTCATTATCCTCTTATGCACAAACCTTATCATTCTCACTTGTTACCCCACCCTGTAACGATAACGGGATATTAAGAGTAAATATGTCAGGTCTTACACCGCCAATAACAGTATCCTGGTATACCTACGGCACCACAAGTACCACTATAGTCCATACCGTTACTGGCTCACTGTTTGATGCACTATCAGGTTATTCAGGTGGCCCTGTATATGTTTATGCTACTGATGGCACTAATGCGGCCTCTAATTATTACGGAGGGGCGCCACCACTTAATTACTCCCTTGCATCTACACCCGATATTTGTCCTGTATTAGGATCTTTAACCGTCACTGCTACAGGCGGAACTTCACCATACACTTATCAGTGGTATAATACCACCACTGCCGCAGTTGTTGGTTCTGGCTCGCCTGTAAGCCTCGTTGCAGGTTCTTATGGTGTTATCATTACAGATGCAGCAGGTTGCGTATATGGCTCACAATATAATTCTGACACCGGTGGCACTATAGCTTATGTTGCACCATACACAATTACACTTAATGCAACACCTGCCAATTGCACAAATGGTACTGCATCAGTAACAGGCATTTCTACCGGAGCTACACTTCCGGTTTCTTATCATTGGTCAAATGGCGCTACTACCTCCTCCATCTCAGGCCTTTCCACCGGCAATTATGGCGTTGTCGTAACCGATGCCCTTGGCTGCACCTCTGCTATAGATTCCACATCAATTTATGTTCCCCAAACGGTAACAATTAATGTACCTACAACCCCCACGCCGGCTACGTGCATTGATACCAACGGTACTATTATTGCTTTTGGCTCCGGTGGCACACCTCCATATGCTTATTTATGGAGCAATGGTGCTGTTACACAGTCTCAAACAGGTCTTCCTTCAGGATACTATACAGTTAACGTCACTGATGCTAATGGTTGCATAGGTAGCGGAGTAGGGTTTGTTAGCACCTCTACACCTATTTCGGTTACATACACTACCAATCCAAGCCTCTGCACAAGCCCTAGCGGAAATGCTACCATCGCCCCCGCCGGAGGCACAGCGCCCTATGAGATCATGTGGTACACAACCCCTCCTCAAACCGGTGTTACTGCAACAGCTTTAGCTGCAGGCACATACGACTTTAAGGTTACAGATAACGTAGGCTGCACACAAACAGGCACTGTAACTGTTCCGCCTGTAGATATTATCAGTCTCAGCTTTACATCTACGCCCGCGCTCTGCACGCTTTCTACCGGCAGCATGAATGTTACCGCTGTTGGTGGCGTAACACCATATACTTATTCATGGAGTACAGGTGCCACTACATCAAGTATCTCCAGTGTGCCTTCCGGCACCTATGGAATAACCGTAACAGATAACCTGGGCTGCAAAGTAACCAAGTATCCGTTCCTCTCAGACTATTCACCAATGAGCGTGGGCCTCACAAGCACCCCTGCCTCGTGTATTTTTACAAATGATGGCATTATCAGCGTAACAGCTATGGGTGGCACTGCCCCCTATTCATACGGATGGAGTAGTGGTGGTACTACTGCTACAATTACCGGTCTTTCTTACGGACCATATTGGATGAATGTTACAGACGCTACCGGTTGCACAGCAAGCGACTATACTTACTTGCCTTATAACACCACAACATCCGATTGTTACTGCACCATCGAGGGCACTGTATACAACGACACAAACAGCAATTGCACCCAGGATACCGGCGAAGTAGGTATTTCAAATGTGCAAGTGTATTGCAGTGGCATCGGGTATACTTACACTGATGCTGCCGGACATTATTCTTTCCTTGTTCCTACAGGCACTTATACTGTATCTGAAACTGTATTGGCATTCTATCCGTTAGCTCCATGCCAGAGCAATTCAATTGTTGTATCTACTACTGCTGCTACTGGCTGCATAAACACGATCAATTTTGCAAACACCACTGATACAGTTCATGATATACACATCAGCACATGGGATTATAATCAGGCTGTAATTGGCAATGTATACACCCAGGTATCCATAATAAGTAATGACGGAACCGTAACTGAAGATTCTGTACTCGCCGCCTACAAACCCGACGGGCAATTGTTCGCACCTTCATTTACACCATCCGGCATTTTTAACGGTGCTCCATATTTTTATAATACCGCAAGCGGTTTCCCCTCACTGGCTCCCGGAGGCGATATGTTATTCTATATGAATTACAACGTACCCACAAATATCCCAACAAACACAAATGTGATCTTCCTTGATTCAGTTGCGTATAAAACACCCATGAGCAACTGGCTCACAGATTATTCCCCTTGGAATAATGTAAACTACTTCACCACCACAACCGTAGCAGCTTACGATCCTAACTTTAAAGAAGTAAGCCCCAAAGGTGTTGGTCCCACAGGCCTTATTACCTATGCAGATTCTACGCTAGAATACATGGTGCATTTCCAGAATACAGGCACTGCCCCAGCCCAAAATATTATTGTAGTTGATACGCTTGATAATAACCTGAACTGGACATCCCTCCGCCCTGTATATACTTCTGCACCATGCAAGGTTACTATGCAGCAGGTTAGCTCTTATAAAATAGTGAAGTTTACTTTCAGCAACATCAACCTGCCTACACAGGCTTCATCTCCTATGGGCAGCAACGGTATGTTTACTTATACCATCAAAACAAACAGCGGCCTTCCTTTGGGCACCCAATTCAGAAATCATGCTGCTATTTACTTTGATTATAATGCACCTGTATTAACAAATACAACCCTTAACACACTTGGCGCCATCACTACAGGGGTAAAGAATACTGCATCTGTTGATAATACAAATTCATTCTCCGTTTACCCTAATCCGGCAAACAAGAATTTTTATGCTTCTATTAATAGCAGCAATGCCACTACCGCATTAATGTATATCTCAGATATCACCGGCAAGATACTGATCACAAAAAACATTGCACTGCAACAAGGCGCGCAAACTATCTCAACTGATGTGAGCATGTTGGCTCCGGGTATGTACTTTGTAAATCTCAATCAGAATGGCAAAGTACAAACCGCCAAACTGGTGATAATGAAATAAGAGCCTGCTCAATTAATACCATTAAAAAAGGGATACTTTTCAGTATCCCTTTTTTAATCAATACAATATATTGTACTAATCAACCCTTATACTCTTTCAGCGCTACCTCAAGGCAATCCATAGCAGCATTGATATCATCTTTGTTAAGTACATACGCCAAACGAACTTCATTTTTACCCTTACCTGTAGTTGCATAAAACCCCGCGGCAGGTGCCATCATTACAGTCGCCCCATTATGAGAAAACCCTTCAAGCAGCCACTGGCAAAATTTTTCGGCATTATCTACCGGCAACTGGGCCATAGCATAAAATGCGCCACCAGGCAGCGGGCATTTCACCCCATTCATAGCCTTAAGGCGTTTCACCAGCAGATCCCGCCGTGAAGTATATTCTGCATGCACCTCATCAAAATAATTTGCCGGAAGGTCTACTGCTGCCTCACCCAATATCTGTGCAAAAGAAGGCGGGCTAAGGCGCGCCTGTGCAAATTTCATAGCAGCATTTATCACATCCTGGTTCCTCGTCACAAAAGCACCTATCCGGCCACCACATGCACTATATCTTTTAGAAATGGTATCCAGCAGTATCGCATTTTCTTCCATCCCTTCAAGCGACAGTGCTGATATGTGCTTGTTGCCGTCATAACAAAATTCACGGTATGCCTCGTCACTAAACAGGAACAGATCATGCTTCAGGCATATTTCCTTCAACACATTAAGCTCATCCAGGCTATATAAATAACCGGTAGGGTTATTAGGATTACAGATCATTATTGCCTTTGTACGCACCGTAACTGCCTTTTCAAATACCTCAATTGGTGGCAGCGCAAACCCGGTTTCTATACTTGAAGGTATAGGTACCACCTTCACCCCAGAGCTTGTCGAGAAACCATTATAATTCGCATAAAAAGGTTCCGGTATAATGATCTCATCTCCCGGATCCAGGCAGCTCATTATCGCAAACATAATTGCCTCAGAACCGCCAGTTGTTACAATGATCTGGTTTGCCGTAACATCAATATGATTACGCTTATAGTATTCTACGAGTTTATTGCGATAACTGTCAAAACCCGCGCTTGGGCTATACTCCAGCACCTTCATGTGCGTATTACGCACTGCATCTATTATTGATGGCGGCGTTTCAATGTCTGGCTGCCCTATATTCAGGTGATATACCTTTGTGCCCCTTTTCTTGGCGGCATCTGCAAACGGAACTAATTTACGAATAGGCGACGGCGGCATATGCGCGCCACGATGTGATATTACCGGCATGGTGGCAAAGTTAATTCAAATTGCCAAAAAGCAGAATCTCAATTGCTGATATAAAATGAAAAAGAAACGGCTGCAATATGCAGCCGTTATAATGCTATTAAATTTCCAACTACTTCTTTTTATCCGGCACCTCATCCTTGGCATCACCCTTTATGTAGATGGTGTACCGTTTTTCACCATGTGGTGTCTTGGCATTAGATTGGATATATACTTCCTTGTTAAATACTCCATGCTGTTCTTCTGTCTTCAGTGTTAGCTTCACAAAGCCTTTCTGGCCGGGTAATACCGGATTTTTATTCCAGTCTACATCCGTACAGCCGCAAGATGGTGTTACATTCACCACAATGATCGGCTCTGTGCCTACATTTGTGAACTCAAATGTGTGTTGTGCACCGGGGCCACGTTTAATAACGCCAAAATCAAATGTGTCACCACCCTCAAATTTGAACACAGGTCCTTCCACTTTGTTTTGTGCTTTTACCTGCACACCTGCACATGTAAGCAGGCAAATTAATACTGTCAATACCTTTTTCATATATCTTTTATTAGTTCAGACTGTTCTTATTTTAAAATAGTTGGCATAAGCCAACTATTTTATATTTATTATTTTAAGTAGCAACAACTACTGCTTATTTGCCAGGTGCTGGTGCTGGCGGAGCAGTTGCTGGTGCTGGTGCTGGCGTTGGATCCTTTGGCTTTGGTTTTACAGTACCTCTGATATGTAATACCATTGGTTGTTGTTTTGCATTAGAATTGATTGTAACGTCCTTCATGATTGGTCCGGGACGGCCATTTGTTGTATAAGCTACGTGTATTACGCCTTTTTGTTTAGGCAGTATTGGCTCATGTGGCCAGCTTGGCACAGTGCAACCGCATGACCCGTGAGCTTCGTTTATTACAATAGGTTTTTTACCGGTATTCTTAAATTCAAAATCATACTCTGCAAGTGGCCCTTCTGGCACTTCACCATAATCATGCGTTTCTTCTTTAAATTTAAATTCGCCTGCATCAGGATCTACAGCAGGTGCTTGTGGAGCAGCAGCAGGTGCAGGTGTTGGAGCAGGTGCAGGTGCAGCTTTTTTATCCTGGGCATTTGCAGCAGCTGCGCTTATTGAAAGGCAGAGGAGCGTAATAAATACTTTTTTCATAATTTTTGTTGTGTGGTTAAATTTAGATTGATAAAATTTTAAATTATTGGTTTGTTTTGATCATAGAAACATTTTCCGGAACTGAACCTGTAGGTGCCTTTTCTACATTCCCTTTAATAGTAAGCACTTTTGTACCTGCATTTGAGATCACAGTAATTGTTTTGGTAAATGCATTAGCCTTTCCTTTAGTATGAAAAGCTACATCTATAGTACCTGTCGCACCTGGAGCTACCGGCTCACTGGAAAAAGATGGAACGGTACAACCACATGATGGCTGTGCTTTTTGTATTATAATTGGCTCCTTACCGTTATTCTTAAATGTAAACTGGCAAGTTGCATCCGGTCCTTCCTGTACCGAACCGAAATCATGGATCGGGTCTTTGAACATCATATCATCTGCCTTCAAAGTGGTAGCAGGTGCAGGATTCGTAGTAGGGGTAGCCGCGACTTGTGGCTGATCAGCACTATCCTTATGCTTCTTATGCTGGGCCATAGCTACACCTGCAGACAACAGCAATAAACTAAGCGATAGAATTACTTTTCTCATTTTAATTGAATTTTCCTTTTAATACTAGTGTAAGTAACAAATTTAGCACCAAAAATCCAAAATTCTAACTTTTTTATTGTTAAAACCTTCCAAAAACCAATACAATTGTAGTTTTGCAGATAGATGCTTAAACTTTTAGTTATACAAACTGCTTTTACCGGAGATGTCGTATTGGCTACTGCAGTCTTGGAAAAACTGCATCATCAATACCCGGCAGCACAGATAGATTTTTTGCTCCGTAAAGGTAATGAAGGCCTGTTGCAGCAACATCCATTTATCACAAACCTCCTCGTATGGGACAAGAAAAACAACAAGAATAAAAACCTGCTCAAAATAGCATCACAGGTAAGAAAAGAACATTATACCCATATCATTAACCTCCATCGTTTTGCTACTTCAGGCTTCATAACTTTTCTATCCGGGGCTAAGTACAAAGCGGGTTTTGATAAAAACCCTTTTTCCTTCTGCTATACAAAAAAAGTTGCTCACATTATCTCAGAACCTTATAGCGAAAACCCTATACACGAAGTACAACGAAATCAATTACTTATAGCCGATATCACCGACTCCGATGCAGCCCTGCCTGTATTATATCCATCAGCCGCAGACTATGACACCATTAAACAGTATCAGTCCGCACCATACATCTGCATCGCACCTTCTTCAGTCTGGTTTACAAAACAATTCCCGGTTGAAAAATGGACTGCATTGATAAATTCATTACCTGGTGAGTATCACATTTATTTGCTGGGTGCCCCGGCTGACAATGTATTAGCAGAAAGTATTGCATACACAGTAACGCATCCCCATATTCAGAGCTTATGCGGTAAATTAAGCTTTTTACAATCCGCGGCATTGATGCAGGGCGCCGAAATGAATTATGCTAATGACTCTGCCCCGTTGCATTTTGCATCCGCCATGAATGCCCCTGTTACTGCAGTTTTCTGTTCCACAGTTCCTGCTTTTGGATTCGGGCCATTACGTAATAATGGCAAAGTGGTAGAAATAAAAGATAGGCTGTATTGCCGTCCATGCGGGCTTCATGGCCATAAAACATGCCCAGAAGGCCATTTCAAATGCGCAAAGGAAATAACTAATGAAGATTTGCTATGGTGGGCTTAGAAAATGACATAAAAAACGGTATTGATGTGCTCCAAAAAGGCGGCACTATCCTCTACCCTACCGATACGGTCTGGGGTATCGGCTGCGATGCACTGAACGAAGCCGCCGTGGAAAAAGTCTTCTCTATTAAACAACGCCCGAAAGAAAAAAGTATGATCATATTGCTGGCAGATGCCCGCGATATACTTCAATATGTAGCTACCCCGCACCCTGATATTATTGCTATAGTAGAAAGCTTTGACAGGCCCACAACTGTGATCTACAAAAACGCACTCGACTTTCCTGCAAATGTTGTAAACCTTGATGGCAGCATAGCCATAAGAATAACTACCGACCCGTTTTGCAAAGCATTAATAAAGAGATTCAGGAGACCCATTGTTTCCACATCTGCAAACATCAGTGGCGCCCTTACACCATCCATTTTTAAAATGATAGCCCCTGCAATTGTTAGCAATGTTGATTATGTAGTAAAATACCGGAAGGAAGATGATACCATACATGCACCGTCAAGATTAGTGAGGATAAATGATGATGGAACACTGGAAATATTGAGAGGATAGTTGCATGCTACTACCTTTGTTACTAATAAGTCCAATAGTAATCATTACTATTATTTCCGGGGCAATTATTGCTGATACTTGCAGTTGCATTGCCTGTGAGTGGGTAATAATTATAGAAAATCATATAAACAACATGAGATGCATATCCGGAACAAAGAGGTTCATTAAAATACTCCAGCATGGAATCTGTAGTACCATTTGCATAAAAATAATAACCATTCCACTCTAAGTCTGTATTATTGCTCGCATAAGAAGTTAAAAGAACTGTATCAGTGTTGATTATAGTATCTGCCCCGATATAGCGTATATGGTGCCAATGCTTTAACCCTGTCACAGAATTATGCTGAGAATTATGCTTTTTACAGCTATTTATAAAACAAAAAACAACAGCTATGCATAGGGAAAATGTAAATGATGATTTCATTTGTATATAGGTTTATATAACAAAGTTATCAAAACTGTATGTATTGGGCAAGGGATGTTTGTATCTCAACCCATAAACTAATCAAAGGGAATTAAACCTGATTTTTTATTTCATACCGGATTTTAATTAACTTTGATATTATTAAACAATTATGAAAACGGCTTTAAATATAGATATTACATACGACCAGGTACTCTCCATAGTTAAAAGCCTGCCTGTGCAACAAAAGGTAAAACTGAGTAAAGAACTTGAAAAAGAAGGTATTAGGTCACGGCTCACTTCTCTTTTAACAGCATTTAAAACAGATGACCTCAATATGGATGATATTAATAAAGAAGTAGAACTGGTAAGGCAAAAAATATATGAAAGCAAAAAACATTAACGTCATTTTTGACACAAATGTTTGGATAAGCTTTCTGATTGGAAAAAGACTCCAAATGATTCAGGAGTACATAGTTGATGGCAACATTACGATTATTACCACAGAGCAGTTGCTTACTGAAATCAAAGACGTAGCAAAACGTCCTAAACTCAAAAAATATTTCCCGCAAAATAAGGTAAATGAACTTATTGAATTTTTAGAGATTATAGGGGTAAAAAAGGAAATTCAATCCTCAGTTACATTGTGTAAAGACCCTAAAGATAATTTCTTACTT
>CAIRZD010000442.1 GCA_903882965.1 uncultured Bacteroidota bacterium | reverse complement strand
TCTCCTAATGTGGCGAGTGGCTTGGCGAAATAGAATAAATAAGTGCAGTAAGCAGATATAAACGTATTGAAAGAAAATGTCTGAGACACCGAAATTTAAAGTAACCGTTGATAATATTACCATAGAGGTGCCTGCAGGTACTACTATACTGAATGCTGCGCGTATGATAGGTGGTGAGGTAGCTCCCCCTGCTATGTGCTATTACAGCAAGCTCAAGGATAGTGGTGGTAAGTGCCGTACCTGCCTGGTAGAGGTAAGCAAGGGATCTGAAAAAGACCCGCGCCCTATGCCCAAGCTGGTAGCAAGTTGCCGCACTACCGTGATGGATGGCATGGAAGTGAAAAATATCACTTCTGAAAAAGCAATAGACGCCCGTAAAGGTATAGTTGAATTTTTGTTGCTCAACCACCCGCTCGATTGCCCGGTTTGTGACCAGGCAGGTGAGTGCGACTTGCAAAACCTCAGCTATGAGCATGGTAATGAAGCTACGCGTTACGAGTTTAAACGCCGCACATTTGAGAAAGAAGATATAGGCCCGTACATTTCCTTACACATGACACGTTGTATCATGTGTTTCCGTTGTGTATATACTGCCGACCAGCTTACAGATAAACGTGAACATGGGATACTTGAAAGAGGCGACCACGCCCAGATAAGCACGATGCTTAATAAAGCACTCGACCATGATTTTATAGGTAATGTAATAGATGTATGCCCTGTAGGTGCGCTTACAGATAAAACATTCCGCTTCAAGAACAGGGTATGGTTCACAAAGCCTTTGGATGCACACCGTGACTGCCCTACCTGTAGCGGAAAGGTGAGATTATGGATGCGTGGCGAAGAGGTATTTCGCGTTACAGCCCGTAAAGACCAGTGGGGTGAAGTAGAAGAGTTTATTTGTAATGAATGCCGTTTCCATAAAAAAGAAGCAAAAGATTGGGTTATAGAAGGACCTTCTATGATAGCGCGCAGCAGCGTTATAGCGCAGGGGCATTATGCTGGCAATGTGGGTACAAAGGCTTCGCCCATACTTATTGACAAAGTTATTGGCAAACAACCTAAGTTTTTGATGGATATACATGAGGTGAGCGATGTGAACAAGCCGAATATTCATTTATCAGAAATCGAGGGCCCGGCACATTCAGATGATTTTAATAAGAAGTAAGTAATGATATAAATCATGTGTTTTTTACTTATTCAGATTAAAAAAGAAATAAAAAATTAACTAACTAAAACTACTTTTGCGCCATTATGCTGTTACTGCAAATTGATACAGCGCTTATTATAGAAAAAGTCATCCTCATTTCAGTAATACTGATGGGGTCACTGGGTATTGCAATGTATGCCACATGGGGTGAGCGTAAGGTTGCCGCAGTGATGCAGGACCGCCTCGGTCCGGACCGTGCGGGTCCATTCGGGTTATTACAACCACTTGCCGATGGGTTGAAATTATTCTTTAAAGAAGAGATCATTCCCGATCGCTCTACAGGTTTTATTTTCATACTTGGTCCTTGCCTTGCAATGCTAACAGCATTGATGACGAGTGCTGTTGTGCCATGGGGGCCCGATTATGTAACAGCCAGTGGTCATGTGGTAACATTCCAGGTGGCAGATATTAATATCGGTATGTTGTTCGTATTTGGGGTTGTAAGCCTTGGGGTATATGGTGTAATGCTTGGTGGTTGGGCGTCAAATAATAAATTCTCTTTACTAAGTAGCATTCGCGCGGCATCACAGGCTATCTCTTATGAACTGGCAATGGGCCTCAGCCTTATAGCACTCCTGATGCTCACTGGTACATTAAGCCTGCGTGAAATTGTTGGCCAGCAACATGGCTTTTGGAACGATGGTTATTTTACCTGGAATGTTTTCAAGCAGCCTTTAGGTTTTCTTATTTTCCTTACTTGTGCTTTTGCCGAGTTATGCCGTGCCCCTTTCGATTTGCCGGAATGTGACAGCGAATTGAACATGGGTTATCACCAGGAGTATTCTTCTATGAAACTGGGCTTCTATCTTTTCTCGGAATACATTAATATGTTTATCAGTTCTTCTATTATTGTTACTTTATTTTTTGGCGGGTATAATTTCCCATTCATGGATAAGGTAGCTACGGGAGCTGGCCCATTATTATTTACTATTATTTGTATATTGGTTCTTTTGACCAAGGTTGTATGCATGATCCTGTTTTTCATGTTCGTAAGGTGGACGGTTCCCAGGTTCCGTTACGACCAGCTCATGAAACTCGGATGGCGGTCATTGATACCATTGGCTTTAGCAAATATGCTTATTACCGGCGTGCTGATATTGTGGGTGTTTAAAAAATAATGATAATGTTTGCCCAATAAATAAAGGATAAACAAGAGGAAAAAGAAAAAATGCAAAAACTAACTAACAGAGCTGTACAAATAGACCGTAGCCCCATGACATTCGGGGAGCGCATCTACTTGCCTTCTTTAGCAAAAGGCCTTAGCATTACGCTTGGCCATATATTCAAGAAAAAAGCAACCACCAGTTACCCGGAAGAAAAACGTCCGTTTAGCCCGGTATTTCGTGGCCTGCATATACTGAACCGTGATGAAAATGGAGCTGAGCGGTGCACCGCTTGTGGTTTATGCGCACTTGCTTGTCCCGCTGAGGCGATCACAATGGAAGCTGCAGAACGCAAGCCCGGTGAAGAGAACCTGTACCGTGAAGAAAAATATGCAGCTAAGTATGAGATCAACATGCTGCGTTGTATTTTTTGCGGATTTTGTGAAGATGCTTGCCCTAAAGACGCAGTATATCTTACAGAAACAGTAATGCCTTCAAATTACACGCGTGAAAGTTTCATTTATAAAAAAGATGACCTGTTAATTCCTAACCCTAAAAAACAGGATAGCAAATAAGTATGGCCATATACGATATAATATTCTGGGTTTTATCTGCCATAGCTGTTGGTTGTGCATTGGGTGTTATCCTTAGCCGCAACCCGGTAAATAGTGTAATGTTCCTTATCGGTACCTTTTTTGCCATATCAGGTCATTATATTTTAATGAATGCACAGTTTCTGGCT
>CAIRZD010000441.1 GCA_903882965.1 uncultured Bacteroidota bacterium | reverse complement strand
TGCTAAGTATTCTGTTGATGTTAAGGTATCTGCAAGTATTCTGCAACCAATTACAGAATTATATGCAACCATAATTTTATCTTCATTATTTAACTCAAGCAATTTAATTATCTCGGTCAAACAACCTGTTTTAATATCTTTTGCACAAATAATTTCTATATTCCTTGGCTTAATTGTATCATAGATGAGATACGTGTCTTGCTCCATAGCAAGTTCATAATCTGAAAATTTCAAGGGCGTTGCCGAAATCATTGCCCTTTTCTCTTTTGGAAACAGCTTGTATATATCTATACAGTGTTCCATTTTTTCTCGAAAACCTGCATCTGTTTGAAATGAATCAATTTCATCAATCACCAAAAAGTAGTCTTTGAAAATAGTATCACCAATAATCTCAACTAACTTCGGAAAACTATCAGCAACAACGATTATTTTTTTGAATATTATTTTTTCATTTTTGCAATAGTCAATAATTGATTTATTTGATACTTTTTCAGGAAAATTATTAGTCGGGCTACCTACATACAGAGCATTATGCTTAAGTGCCTTACTGGAAGCTGTTATTTTTATTGGCTCAACAATAATTGAATTTCTTTTTGAATCTAATTCAAGATAAGTTGCCCCCATTCCAGTTTCGTTTTTATTTATCAAGCCATGAGGTAATGAAGAAAATACATCACTTAATTTCGTTTCTCTACCTGACGGATGTTGCCTTTTGATTACGTAATCCAGAAAATATTCATCGGAGTAGTGATCAACAATTAATTCACTGTCTTTGATTATAGACATAGTAACTTCTTTAGTATTTTGAAATTACAATTATTATTTTACAAAAGTGATAGGGTTTATCGGTAGTTATTTGAATACAGTATTAATAACTCTTGTGTTGGCTTCGTCTATGGTTTCATTGCTGTAACTATCAAGGTAGATGCCTGTTACTTTATTGCCGTACTGGTGTCCCAAGGCATCTGCAATAAGATCATTAGAATAACCAAGTTCCTTTTTAGCAAGGTTAGCCCATGTGTATCTTCCCCAATAGATGCTGATATCTTTATCAATGCTACATGCGGTTGCAATCTTTTTAAGATACTCATTACAAGTCTTACATATTTGCTTTATGCGGTTATGCTCTTTAAGTGCATCAGATGTATTTGAAAGCATTGGCAATATGAATTTATTCCCGTTGCTACTCGGCATAGATTTGTAATACTGAATTAATTTCTGCACTTTGTGGTGTATACCTATGTTATATATCCTGCCTGTCTTATTTCGCCTGTATACTACCCTGCCGTCTCTTATTTCATTTGGTTCTAGGGTAAGCAAATCAGCAAAATTCATACCTATCAGGCAAAATGACAGAATGAAGTAATTACGGTTATGCCAAATAGGTGTTTCAGGCTTCAAATCCAACTCAACAATCTTTTGTATCTCTGATAGAGTCAATGCCCTACTTATGGTTTCCTCTGTTTCTATTGTGAATTTTGAGAACGGGTAATATTTGGCATCAACTACCTCTGCTTTTATAGCTTTATTATATACAGCCCTTACGCTTCGCAAATATGCAGCTATAGCATTTACTTTTAATCCTTTGGAGTTTTTCTTTGCACCTTTTGTAAGCATATCCATGTTATACTTATCGAGCAGCTTATAAGTAATGTCCTCAAATTTCAACTGTTTATTACCGGTATAATTGATAATGCTGTTTATAGCCCCCTTATAAGCCATTGCATGACCAGCCTTGCCTGCCTTTGTCATATTAGTAATGAGTTCATCTGAAAACTGCCTTACAGTTACTTTGCTTTTGGGTGTTTTCTTCTTGCTAACACTTGCAATAATATCCTCAGGCAACAGCATTTCTTCATCATCCTCAGAAAGCATAACCTTTCTTTCTACTTTTTTCCTAACGCTTGACAGTCTGAAACAGTTGTTTTTGTAATTCGGGTCGCTCGGGCGTATTATCTGTCCAATATCATCCCAATCTTTTTCGTGTAGGTAAATGTCCAATGACTTCTCTTTGTTACCGTCATTGTCATAAATCCGTAATCGTAGCGGATAAATTTTGTCTTCTTTTTTCCTTCTTTTGTCGAGGACGAACTTGTAATGTACACTCATGTTTGTGTGAGTTGTGTACTATTGCACATATTAGAATAAACATGGTACAAGTAATGTTCAACCAAAATGGTTGTTTTTGACCTGCAAACTTGAACTTGACAGTTTAGCTATCAGGCATGAAAAAAGCCTTCAAACTCGCTATGGCAGCTAATCTAAAGGCTTTTATTTTTGCTCCCCCTCCCCGACTTGAACGGGGGACCCCATGATTAACAGTCATGTGCTCTAACCAACTGAGCTAAGGAGGAATTTGTTTTAGGAGTGCAAAAATAAGCAGTTTATCGGTACAGCAAAATTTTTCTTTGCATCACGCCAAATATTTATTCTTTGTACGGATGGAGGTAATAACTGTAATGAATAAATGACTTAAAATCGCCTATTAACTTTTCGGGTGTTTCTATCATGCTCATATGTCCGCAATCAGGGTAAATAGACACGAAGCTAACATCCGACTTGTAAGAATGCTCTAATACTTTCTTATAAGGCATTATATTATCATCAATACCTATGATCCATTGTAAAGGGTAAGTAGCTGTTTTGAGCAAATTGCTTCTATCGCTGCGGGAGATCATTGCATTATAAAAATTCACCAATCCATTGTCTCCCATTTTCATGGCCTCATCTATTTGCATTTTGACGGCCAAAGGCTGTGACTCTCTAAAAGTCGTCGAAAAAAGATTAGGGATCATATGGCTTAAAAAAGTGCTTTTAGCCCCTTTTCTGATAAGTTCTATAGATTTTAATCTTATTTTGATTTTTTCAGCATCATCGGCTTCCGGTATAGAATGCACCAATGATAACCCGTTTACCATATCTGGATATAAAGCCGCAAATGCAAACGCCACATACCCGCCCATAGAGTGCCCTGCTATAACAGCACTATCTATGCGTTCATTATCCATAATGGCTTTTACACATGCTGCCATATCCTCAATGCTCGTTTCTTTTTCCAGAACACTATTTCCACTTCCGGGGAAATCAGGTATAATAACAGTATATGAC
>CAIRZD010000440.1 GCA_903882965.1 uncultured Bacteroidota bacterium | reverse complement strand
CAAATGTTTTCATTGTTTCAGGCAGAAAACGGGCTGATGCAAATGTAAAACCACCTTTTGAGATATTTACATTACGATACTTTCCTGCAAAAGAATATAAATGACCAAGTGCAAGTTTATGTATTTTGAGAATATAGGATTCATTGAATTTGGTTTTGCCTGTAAGCCTTTCTGTAAGTTGTATTTCAGCTTTCAAAAACCCTTCAAATTCTGATAATTCAATTTCTTCCACCGATTTCAGTCCGGGGATATTTGGCAAAATTTCATTTTGATTATCAGGGAAATCATATTTCATAATGCAAACAAATATACAATAATCACAAGACCTCGTACTGCTTATAGGTGACACATTTACATTATGGGCTAGTATACAAATTGGTTTTTTGATACTCCTTGACCGGGATTTGGAATTTGATTTTTGAAATATTAAATTTAGGTATGATTAAGCGTCTATTTGATATAGTACAACAGCGTAGCGGGCAAAACCCCAATGATATTATGCTTGCTGCTAAGGAAAACGGGCAATGGCGCACCTATAGCTGCAAGGATGTATGGGATACTTCGCGCAAGCTTGCGGGTGGGCTATCTGCACTTGGTTTTTTGAACCAGGTACTGGAACCCGGTAAGCAGGAAAAAATAGCGATCATAAGTCCGAACAGGCCGGAATGGATAATGACAGATATTGGTGTGCAGCTTACCGGCGCGGTGCTTACCCCTATATATCCTACCATCAGCCCCAGTGAGATCGCTTATATACTCAACGAATCAGAAGTGCAGGTACTTTTTGTGGCAAATGCTGATATCTATGAGCGCTTCAAGGATGCACTGGCGGATATACCGACTTTGAAAAATGTATACTCATTTGATGAGATAGCCGGAGTAAAAAACTGGAAGGAACTGACGAATAAAAACCTGGAGCCGGATGAAAAAATAATTGCCGCCATACAGCCTGAAACGCTGGCCACCATCATATACACATCAGGTACCACGGGCAACCCGAAAGGTGTAATGCTTACACACAATAATATTGTGAGCAATGTAATAGATTCTATGCCCGCCTTCACGTTTGCGGGTGTGCATACACGCGCACTAAGTTTTTTGCCGCTCAATCATATTTTTGAGCGCATGGTGAGCTATATATATATGCAGGCCGGCGTATCAATCTACTATGCCGAAAGCATGGATACCATAGGCTTTAACCTTAAAGAAGTGCAACCCATAGTATTTACTACTGTGCCCCGCCTGCTGGAGAAAGTATATGAGCGCATCATGAACACGGGTATGGAGCTGACGGGCATAAAACGCGCACTCTTTTTCTGGGCGCTGGAACTTGGTAAGCAGTATGATAATGTAAATCATGGCAGTGTGTTTTACCGGTTGCAATTATGGCTGGCCAATAAGATCATTTTTAATAAATGGCGGGAAGCATTGGGTGGTAATGTAAAAGCTATAGTGGTAGGCTCTGCTGCCTGCCAGGAGCGACTGGCGCGGATATTTTCGGCAGCGAGTATTGTGATCATGGAGGGCTATGGCCTTACCGAAACATCGCCGGTGGTAACGGTAAACAGGTATGAGAGCGAGAACCGTAGGATAGGTACGGTGGGCCCGCTCATTCCTAATGTGGAAATAAAGATGGCTGATGATGGTGAAATACTGGTAAAAGGCCCCAACATAACGATTGGTTATTACAAGCACCCGGAAGAAACAACTGAAGCTATGAAAGATGGCTGGTTTCATACCGGGGATATAGGGCAGATAGTAGAAGGCCGCTTCCTGAAGATCACGGACCGGAAAAAAGAAATATTCAAAACATCGGGCGGTAAGTATGTGGCCCCGCAGGCGCTGGAAAATAAAATGAAGGAGAGCCCGTTCATAGAGCAAATGATGGTGGTTGGCGCTGACCGGAAGTTTGTGAGTGCGCTCATTATTCCAAACTTTGTGTCGCTAAGGAAATACCTGCGCGACCATAACCCGGACATGACTATAACAGACAGTAACAAAGACCTTATAAAGCAACCGGAGGTGACTGCACAGATACAAAAGCAAATTGATAAGTACAATGTGCTTTTCAGTCACCCGGAGCAGATAAAAAAGTTTGCACTGCTTGCCGATGAATGGACAATAGACACCGGTGAACTTACCCCATCACTGAAACTGAAACGCAAAGTGATACTACAGGAATACTCAAAACAAATAGAGCAGATCTATGCGGATTGATGTTGTGTAGCAACTATGCTCATTTACACGTCGCGTGGGCACATTGCCAGATGATGATATGTTATTTGTGCCGCTTAAACATTATCAATTGATACTTCCTTTGTCAATGTACCCAAAATAATTCCAGTGTCCATTTTCTTTTTTATAAACATTGAACTCATAACATACATATGTATTGCCAGAAAAAAGCCAATAATAGATTAACGCAACCGACCCATTTTTCAGAAATACTGGGTTGCTAAATTTCCAATACCCTTGATCCCACAATATATTTTGCTGCATTTGTTTAAACTGTCTACATATTGAATAGCTTTTCATTTTAAGAGTATCATAATTACATTCACTCATAACATCGGAAGCCTTACTCCAAACTGAATAATATAACTTAAAAAAAGAATCAACTTCCCTCTTTTTGACGAAATGGGACTTTGGGAATATTTCAATATCCCAATTTTGTATAGCAGGTTTTTGCATTTTGTTGACCAAAAATTCTAACTCTTTTTTTGAAAAAGTTATACTATCAATTCGGGCCGTTATATAGTCGCTGATTGGGTATCTATATTTGTATGCTTTCGTGCCATTCAGACTAAATCTAAAATGTTCATTTTCCTTCAATAGAGTCATAGAATCAACCTGGCAATAAAATAGGACTGAAGTATCCAGTATCAATGGATTTTCAAATTCCTTTTGCGCAGCAATCCATTCTGAAAAAAAATCTTTTACAGAGTCTCTATATTTATTCGACAGATTTTGCGCGATTAATTCTGAATGAAAAGAAAAAATATAGGCAGTAATTAGTGATAATATTTGTTTCAATACTAAACTATTAGATGGAGTAATCTTGATAGTAAAAATAAAGATTAATATTTACAGTTAATGCAAAATCAAGATTTTCCCACTTTTCAAAAATTTTCGAATCTCACTACATCACGCCCTTTGTAAATTTCACGATAAAGGTCTTTAATTTTTTTACGGAATGCTTTCTTAAATGAATTGCTAAATGAAACCTCCATTAAAGCATTTTTTTAAGTTCCTGAATGGAAGACGCGAATTTTAATTTATTAGATTTTTGTTCTTTTTGCGCAGCTTTATAATTATGTGCTATTTCATTTCGCCGGTCATCTGCAATATTATGTTCTAATAAGCTTTTTAGCTCTTCTTTGTATTCAAGTGGTAAATTGTAAATGCTTTCAACGATATTATTAAAGTTTGCGGAAGCAGTTTTCATACCTTCTTTTTTTTGTAAAGTTAGCATATTCAGTAATAATTTGCTGTGATAGTATAAAGATAGTTTACTTCACACCCTTAATGAATTTCACGATAGCGGGCATTAATTCCGCGTTCAGCGGTAGTTCAGGTTTTGAATAGGTAGCAACATTTTGTGCGTAGTTTTCGGTAGCGTCTTTTAACACATGGTTCATACCTGTTATTAATTTCAGTGTAGCTTTTGGATATGCTTTTTCCAGGTTCTCAGCCTCGTCTACGCTTACCTGTATATCTGTGGTGCCTTGCAGTATGAGTACCGGTATGGATAGTTTTTTTATTTCCTGTTTAGGATCATATTTCAGCCATGAGATCATGTAAGGTTGTATAGATGGGCGGAACAGTGATAATAATGACGGGTCTATATCCTTGACAAAATAACCTTTGTCGAGGCTATCTAAAATGATCTTTGCTGCCGCAGCCAATTCTCCTGATTGTGCCCTGAGTTGTTTCTCTATTACTACGTCTGCTTTTTCGGCTATGCCGGCAACTGATATGTATGCATCTGCCTTCTCTTTTTTAGCAGCGATCATGCCAAGTAATGAACCCTCGCTATGGCCCAGCACAATTACTTTTGAGAAGCGGGGATCTGCCTTCAGCATTTTTACAAATCCTGCGGCATCATTTTCCATATCTTCAAAGTGGGTGCTGTCTTCGCTTTTTATGGCTTCGGCACTTTCGCCAACTCCACGCTTATCATACCGCACGCAGGCTATGCCTGCTTGGAGCAAAGAGTCTGCCAGCATCTTATATGCATTTGATTTTATGCCGCCCCGGTTAGAATTGCAGTTGCGGTCGGTAGGGCCGGAGCCGGCTATAATAAGCACAACGGGTACTTTTTTGCTTCCACCGGGTATGGTTAGTGTGCCGTAAATATTACCGGTTGCTGCTTTAAACACAATGTTTGATATGTCATGCGCTACAGCAGTGGTGTCTTCTTTGTAAGGAAGAAAACGAAAAGTTTCCAGTTGGAGCTCTTTATTAAGAGATACTGCCAGGATGAGGGTAGAACTATTGAAGGTAGATTTATAGAAAGTAAAGCCCTGGCTCTCTTTTGAGAATTCGTATGCCTTAAGCTCGCCAAGTTGTGTGTGGAGTTGTGTAAATGTTTGCTTGGTTTTCTCCAATGACATTATCCCTTTCGACCGGTCTGAAAGCATATTGTAAATACTATCTACCTGCTGGTGGTTATAGAAGTTTTGAAACCTGGATACGGCAACATCAATATCTGTGCGACTTTGTGCGGTAGCAATACCGGCAATTGCCAGCAGGATAAGCATTGTAATTGTTCTTTTCATGGAGGTTAGTTTAAATGTTTATAAAGTTGATGGTCTGTGTAATAAGCCAGCATTTCGGCGAGTAAGATAACTATGATAAATATTACTGTTGCTTTGCCGCCTTTCATATTGCACGATACCTTGAAAGCATTATAGGAAAGTGCTATCATCCATATTGAAAATGCCATAAATAATAGGCCAATTGTAATAGTAACAGGTGTGATGGATCTTATTATCTCATCTACGTTTTGAGTGGAAGCAGGCACTTTAACGGCAAATGCCAGTAATGCAGGAACGATCATGACCCACCGGGCCAACGCAAGTGTACCCGCAACATCAATAAACCGGATGCCAGATCTTGAAAAGATGAGTGCGGCAGCGTAGCATAATAATACCATGCATCCCCAGTCTGTTAATTGCTCGAGAAAATATGTTGCCAGTGGGGTTGTGCGGCCAACATGGATATCAATAACCCCATCAAAGTGGGCATGATTGAAATAGCAGATTCCTGCGGTTGCCAGCATAATCGCCCAGCCAAGTAGCAATGACTGAATGCCGGCTATATATACAAACGGGTTAAAGAGCCACTTTTTCATTTATTGGAGTTTTGGTTTTTCTGGTTGGTTTCTATTTTCTGGATTATATCATCAAGCAGGTTGCGCACGGTAGGGTAGCTGAGGCCCAGTTTCTGCGCCATGATCTTGAGGCTGCCGCTGCTTATTACAAAGTCAATGATGAAATCCTGCTCTTGCTGGGTAAGGCTGGCTAAAAGCGGCAGGCTGAATATGCCGGTTACTTCGGTAGTACATTTCTCACATACCAGGCTTTTTACTTTCAGCGTAGCGGCGCAGCTTGGACAAATATGTGGTAGGTTCTTTTGCATATTGTTTCACAAAAGTAATAGTTTTTCGGAACTATAAAGATGTTGGTTTAAGCATATTATGTACTAAATCATCAAACATTTTCGGGTTATTTTCCCTGTTATTGTATTTATAAACAAATTCGGCAACGTAATTCGGTAGCATTTTAGGTGTAACGCTGTGATATTGTCCCATTATTCCACGTTCAATAATTGCCCAAAAACTTTCAATGGTATTACTATTAACTCCCTTATAGCTATACATCATTGAATGGTCAATTTTAATATGGTCAATTATTTTTTTCATGGATTTATAACCCTGATAATTATCAGTAATTAAAAGTGATTTATCCTCGTCAACATATTTTTTTACCATTTCCCGCAATTTTTCATACGTTAAATGCCTCATTACCTCTGCAACTACATTTCCATCCCTTTGCACTATTCCAACAATAGGTATATTATCTGTACCCCTTCCTTTTTTATTTTGCTGAATTAAAGAACGATTTTTTCCCTGTGGTGTAAAGTCCCAACCTTCTTTTTTTAAAGTATATAAATCTTTTTCTAGTTCTGCATGTTTTTTAGCACGTTTATTTAATAATCTTGGGCGCATATTTTCCTCATTTACATGAGGGTGATTTAATTTACGAGGCTTGCCACCGATATATTTTTCATCCATTTCGACAATTCCGTCTAATTCCTGTACGTTTTTATTTTCCTCTGCCATTAATACTCGTAATTTATGGTACATGGCAAAAGCAGTAGGATAACTTACGTTTATATTTCTCTGCAATTGTAATGCACTCATTCCTTTTTTTGCATCAGTTATTACAGAAATAGCAAAAAACCATGTTTGCAGGGGTACTCTTGTTCCTTGTATTATTGTTCCTACGGTTACAGAACTACTTTTATTGCAATCCTTACATAAATATCTGTAATCTTTATTCCTTTTTGATAGGTTAGTACTATCACAATACGCACATTTTGGCTTTTTTCCATACCGTATTTTTTCTGCGTAAATAATGCAGTCTAATTCAGTCGGAAACTTTTGAGTTATCTCTATTAAATTCATTGATTTTATTATTTATTTCAGATAAATTAATTAATCCCTCTTTGTCTAAAATTATTTTCTCTCTTTCTGAAAATTGATTTAGTAAATCAGTTTTCCAAATAAAATCATCAGCATATAAACTACCTATGTTTGAATAATTTTGATACAAATAATTGAATTTGCTAATTACGTTCTCAATTTCTAATTTATTTGTCTTTGTGTTTAGTTCTTTAATTTCATTATTTGATTTGAATAAATTACTTTTCAACGAACTATTATCTTTCTCTGAAAACCAATACATAACTAATGCCCCTAATCCACATATTAATATTATTATTGGCTT
>CAIRZD010000439.1 GCA_903882965.1 uncultured Bacteroidota bacterium | reverse complement strand
TGCCAATTATATGAAAATAATTCTCCACCATATCCTTATAATATGGTTTCAATTGAGGAGGTACCGTTTTGTATAATTCTAATAATTGTTTTTGATCTGTAATATATTTTTGTAGCTCCGCAGGCACAGGTCTGCTCATTTCTTCCCCACTGCGCGATGAGCGCTTATCATCCTGTTCCTGCTCACGCAATGACTTTTCTGCCTCCAGCAACCTCGTTTGTATTTCTTTCTGCCTTTGCAGCATTTCACTCGTTACATGCCGGTTTACAAGGTCTGTTTCATTCTTATCCATTTTCTGTTCTATCTCACTTAGTTCCTTACTTTTCCCAAGGCCCTTACTGTTTAGTGTACTACTTAGCTCCTGTATTTGTCGTCTTAATGTTGCCTGTTGTTCAGCAAGCCGTGCCAGTTGTTCCGCATCTCCATATTCTCCGTTCTCACCGGGCTTGCCCTGGCTATTACCGGTTTTACCCTCACCTTGGCCTTGCCCCTGCGCTCCTGGCTTTTTACCGCCCGGTTTTTGCAGCTTCTGCATACCCTCTCCTACTTTCGTTTGCTCAGATATAATGTCAGACAACTGTTCTCCTGCCCCCTTCTTAGGCTTCTTGCCTCCCGGCATACTACAGCTTCCGTTGCCGCCCTTTTTAGCATCACCCTCCATCTGCATCAGGTTAGCGAGCACCTCGTTCAGCATCAGCGCCAGGTTGTTGGTATGTGTCATTACATATTGCTCGTCCATCAGCGCCAGGTCTGCTCTCCTGTCTTCCAGTGCATCCACAGATTTTTGCATATTGCGCTCCAGCTCCGTGGTCTCCTTATTTATTGTTGTCGACAATTTTACTATTCGTTTACTCAATGCAAACATGCTGTCACGTATCATCTGCGAGTTATAATGCAATCTGTTCTGCTCCTCCTGGTTGGTCACATATGCCTGGCTCGATGGTGATGTAACCTTCACCGCACTCATCAGGTCCTCCTGGTCAAATGATAGTCTTATCAGGTTACTAAGTATCTGGCGCGTGGCGTGTATATCTATTTCTATCTGCTCCAGGTCTTCCCCGCTTGCTTTTTTACGCAGCGATTTTGCCATCGCCTCCAGGTTGTCAGCAGCATCCTTCTGCGATTTTCCTGCCTTATCATTTTGCTTTTTATCCAGGCTCTCCTTACTGTCCTCCATGTCTTTCTGTGCGTCCTTGCCTTGCTTGTCTTCATCCTCCATCCTGTCTTTCTCTTTCGTTTCCTTAGCAAGTTTCTGCACTTCATTCATGTCCTCTTTCATTGCCTTATCCAGCTGGTCTTTCAGGTCTTTTTGTTCCTTACTCAAAGCCGCGTTATCTTTTTTGTTTGCTTCATTCTCTTTTTTAGAAGCATCCGTTTTGCTTAGGTCACTATTCCCTTTCTTGCTGTTTTCGCTGTCTTTTTTAGCCTGGTCATCTGTTTTGCTAAGCCCGTTATCCTTCTTGGCATTTTCAGTTTCTTTTTGTAATTCTCTTTCTTTTTTAGCCAGGTCATCCATTTTATTGGCCATATCCTCCATGCGCATCTGCATCTCCATCTTTTTCATTTGCTCTTCCATGCGCGCCATATCCATATTAAAGAGCTTATTATCCTGCTCCATTTCTTTCATAGCCTCTATTGCCTGCTCTTTGTTCAGCTTCTGCATCAGGTCTTGCAGTTTTTTCATCTCCTCTTTTAGCTCATCATTCAGCAGGTTATTCAGTTGCTTGTCCAGTTCTTTCTGTTTTTCCTTCAGGTCATCACTGTATTTTTTTTGCTCGCTCTGCTGCACTTGTTCTTCAAATCGCTGCTTTATGTTTTCCACATTAGTTTTCAGTTCCTGCTGTTTCTTCATCATTTCCTGCAATGATTGCTGTTGCTCCCAATCCATACTACTGCTTTGCAGCATTTTGCTTTGTGCATCCTTATAGTCACTTTGCAATTGCTTCGACTTGTCAGAGCTGTTGCTGATACCCGAATTGATTTGCTGCGAATTCTCATTGATCGCAGAATCTATTTGCTTCGCATCATACATCTGGAAGGTCATTACCTCGCTGCGCGATGCCTTGCTCCCATGCACCCCGTCATTATCCCAGGCCTCTATGTAGTAAGCTACTTTTTGCCCCGGCTTTAATTGCAAACTCTCTATATCAAAGTATTGCTCAAAAGGCGTAAGTACACCTGCCGTGATCTTCACAGGTATACTTTTACTCAGCACAGGCTTTTTATTATCACTTACTTCATAGTTGAATGTTACCCGTGTTATACCATAATCATCACCCGCAGTTCCCGTCAGCAATATCTGCTTCCCGCTTACCGAATCCTTTACCTGTTGCAATTGTATCACCGGGTATTGGTCAGGTATTACCTGCACCTGGTATTTATAACTATCGGCTATTGCAGCCTCTTTATTCTGTAGCGTCACTGTATACGCTGTATCATTCATAAAGCGGTACTTGTAGCTGAATGTAGATGCATCATCCGGTAATGCCATAGCTGCCCCGCTCCCAAAATGTATCGTTGCCCCATCCGTATGGTCTGTAACAAAAGTCCAGCTCACGGTTGTTCCTGCAGGCAGCGTCATATCACTCAGGCTGTTTCGCACTTCATTCTTCTTTCCTATATATCCCGGGTAGTTCACCTCCACCTTAAAGGCCTTCAACACCGGCCTTTGTATTACCCGCAGCATATTTGATGACGAATAAAATCCCGCCGCATAAAACCTGAATTTCTCCGACTCCGTCACATTCTTAAACGTATATTGAAATGAATGGTTCTCCATCGGTTGCATCGGTATCCGCTCATCGCCTATCTCTATTGCAGCATCTACCGGCAGCATATTACCCTGCGCTTCTACTGTCAGCACATAGTCCGAATTCCTTGCAGCTATCAGCGATGTATTTTTTATCACAAACCTGAATGGCGATGGCTTCTCAAAAGCCTTTGTAGGCTGCAATAACCGCGACGACCCTTCTGTGAACACACTCGGTGCCGCCACCAGTATGAACAACCCCACCAATAACAATGGCAATAAAAAAGGAAGGTATTTTTTGTTTTTAGAAAAATCAACTGCCCGCGTTATCGGCACCACCGATAGTTGGCTTATCTTCTGGTTTATACTGGCCTCGGCAAGCTCACGGCTCGCACTATTATCAGGGTGCCTTTTCAATTGCAATATATTCAGCAGCCGGTCACTTATCTCCGGAAAATGCTTCCCGATGATCATTGCTGCCTGCTCATGGCTTATTACCTTACCCAGCCGCCCCATTTTACTCAGTGGTATCACCACCCACGCCACCAGCGCAGAACCGCCCAACAGCCCAAATGCACTTACTATCCCCACCTTCAGCCACACCGGCAAGTACAAATAATACTCCCCTACGCTCACCGTCAGTATATAAAACAACAGGCAACTCAAAAAGACCAAAGTCCCGCGTATCACCTTGTTCGCATAATACTTCCTGATAAAAGCATCCAACCGCCCTATAAGCCACTCATAATTATTCATAATACAGGTATGCAATATAACTGTTTTTCACCATCAAAAAAGGTTAAAAAAGGGTTATATACCTAGCTTTATTGCTACTATTAAACATCGTTGCCACGCTCGCTTTTACTTTTTGTTCTTTACTCGACCCTAATAGCATTTTGATTATCAATATATCATTAGTACATTTATAATATAATCACTCACTATATGAAAAACCTTATCATTATCCTCCTACTTTTCCCTCTCTTCACCACAGCACAAGTAATAGTAACCTGCCCCCATTGGCGCAAGTGTTTTCCACTTGTGTCTAATAAGCTGCAAGTGTTTTCCACTTGCGATATAAACTAACCCTAAGATTTAACCCTCTTTATACGTCTTTATAGATAGCATTATGAAAAACTTTCTTCTTTATATCTTTCTTCTTTTCTCACTCTCTACCCATGCCCAGTCTTGGACTCCTGTTGGCACTCCCGGCTTCTCTGATAGCCATCCATATTTTACCTGTATTGCAATAGATAAAAATGGCACCCCGTATATAGCTTTTGAAGACGGAAATAATGGTGATAAAGCTATGGTTATGAAATACGATGGCTCTGGTTGGATAACCCTCGGGGGCGTATCTGTATCTGCAAATATTGCGTATGAACCCTCTATAGCTATAGACACAGGTGGCACACCTTATGTAGCTTATGTAGATTATGCAAATGGTGATAAAGCTACAGTTATGAAATATAATGGGAGTAGTTGGGTTGCAGTAGGCAGCGAGGGGTTCTCAATAGGCGAAACTGGATTTACATCAATAGTAATAGATAGTAACGGTACTCCATATGTAGGTTATGTTGATGGGGGTGATAGCGATAAAGCTACAGTAATGAAGTACAATGGCATAAATTGGGTAACAGTAGGTAGTCCTGGTTTTTCAATAGCGGGTGTCAGTGAGGTTTCATTAGCTGCAAGCAGTAGTGGTACACTATATATGGTTTACTCAGATGGCGGTAACGGCTGGAAAGCCACAGTAATGAAATACAATGATACTAGTTGGGAAACAGTTGGCATTCCTGGATTTTCGTTGGATACTGCAAGTTACCCTTCCATCGCTATAGATAGGAATGGTACACCTTATGTAGTTTATGAGGATTATGGCAGTACACACAAAGCTACTGTTATGAAATACAATGGTAACAATTGGGTGGTTGTAGGCACCCCAGGTATATCGGACAGTACTGCCCGCTATACTTCCATAGCTATAGATAGTAGTGGCACGCCGTATATAGTTTACCAGGATTGGGGCAATCGTATTAAAGCTACGGTAATGAAATACAATGGTAGCAGTTGGATAGCTACGGGTAGTGCTGGATTATCAGATAGTGTAGCAGATTATACTTCCATAGCCATAGACAGAAGTGGTACACCTTATGTAGTTTATGATGATATTGCTTATGGGCAAAGGGCTACTGTAATGAAATTCGGATTTCCGAATTATGTGCAAAATGTTAATGACCTTACTACTTTCCTTACAGTATTTCCAAATCCTAATCAAGGTACATTTACTTTCTATATTTCCTGTTCAGTTAAACAAGAATCAACAATAGTAATAACAAACATGATTGGGCAAGTAGTAAAAACATTAGTCGTTCCTACTAACACCGATACAGAAATACAACTTGATGTGCCAGATGGGGTTTATATTTTATCTGCCAAGAGTAGAAGCGGCACATTGTGCACTAAAATTAATGTTGTAGAATAATTATCCCTCTCCTTCAGCCTGCCCTGAGCTTGCCGAAGGGGAGAGGGCCGGGGAGAGGTCATAATCACTCCTCACTAATCCTCGTTTGCAACGAGGATTACATGGTATCGCGTTTGCAACGCCAGTAAAAATGTAAATAAAAGGTGCATGCACTTTTTCACCACAGCACTTCCCATCATCTATCTTTGTTTCCGGTGGATATACCTAACCATAAAAAACAAACTCAAATAAT
>CAIRZD010000438.1 GCA_903882965.1 uncultured Bacteroidota bacterium | reverse complement strand
TTATACAGAAGGAAAAGCGCCTATCAGTTACTGAAAATAGCCCCTATCACTTGAAAACTAAAAACTTTTAATTTAACTTCGTAAAATCAAGAAACACTATCTAACAAAAAGTCCACTTTAGTTTGACTACATACACACTGCACTTATTCCTCCTGCATTTATAAGCAAGTGCTATAAGATAGATGCTGATGTATATTATTACAGCGAGCTAAAGGATTCAATTTTACAACGGAAAACTAAAAAGAACGGCCTGTCGGAAAACCCTAAGGATTACGTGATGCTGTATATATACCGGCTATCTGATACCACAATGCTGGAACCTAATTACCCCCTGCACCTTAATGATGAATCAGTGCTATGCTTTGTAAAAAACAAATCGAGAGATTCTATAAAAGTATATAAAGACGGGCCGCTGACCTTGTGGGCAAAAACGGCGCACCGGGGGGAATTGAAACTGGATGCAAAATTTGGCGAGACCTATTATATAAGATGCGGGCTTACCGGGGGACAATTTAACACCACACCTGCATTGGAACGTATAGATGAAAAAGCCGGGACTGCTGAATATGCGAGAGTTAAAAAAAGGCATAAAGACCAGGATGCAAGATACCTGCAGGAAATACATTGATAATCAATTTTAAAAAAATAAAATGGCAAACAGTAAGATAGGTAGTATCATAAAAAAGACATTGATAGGGCTGGCAGTAGTGCTGGTAGTTATTCAATTTATACACCCGGCGAAAAACATCAGCACCGCAGTTACTGCAGATGATTTTAATACCATCTACCCTATTCCGGACAGCGTGCAAAAAATACTTCAAAAAGCCTGCTATGATTGCCATAGTAATAATACACGGTACCCGTGGTATAATAATATACAACCGGTGGCATGGTGGCTGAATGACCACATTAACGAAGGTAAAAGAGAACTTAATTTCTCTGAATTCGGAAAACGCCCGGTGGCCAAACGAGCCAAAAAGCTAACAAAACTGGCGAAAGAAGTGCAGGATGGCGGCATGCCACTAAACAGCTATACATGGATACATAAAGATGCCGTGCTTACAGAAGCCGAGAAAACAATGCTCATTAACTGGGCAAATAATCTATCGTTACAGATAGCAGCACAAACACCGCCGGCAAAGTAATAGATGTATTGTCTTTTATATACTGGAACAAATGAAATACAACAATATTAAATTGAAATTTCACCTACTATTTTCCACTTTCCTTTAATATTATTTAGAACCTGTATTTCTTTTGACCCGGCATGGCCACTACCGTCGCCTCCAGTAATTATTATTGCTTTTGTATTTTCATCATTAATGATTGGAATTGAAAAATAGTGCAATCCATAACGTCCATACTTATTTACAAAATCACGCCATCCAGAATCTGAAGATTTACCTTTAAATATCTTTATACAATCAGCAGCACTTATACAAATACTATTGTTTAGTTGGGAGGGGGCAAATACAAAAAGACTTTTGTTGTTTGATTTTAATTTGAATGATTCTATTTCATCTTTGGTGAAATATGAAGAAAGTTCCTTGTTATTTAAATATGCTATTATGTTAGCTGTCGTGATATTTAGTATCTTGATTTTATCCTGTGAATTAAATTTTCCAACAGGAAGAATTGCATCCTTAAATATCTGATAACAGATT
>CAIRZD010000437.1 GCA_903882965.1 uncultured Bacteroidota bacterium | reverse complement strand
GTATTAAATCCAGAATTTGGCGCAGTAACGGTTTGTTATTATTTTTACTACGTTTGAATAGCCCCATATTTTTGTGTTTTGGTCGTTCTTAACCAAAGGTATGGCCGCTATTCAGGCAAAAAAGTTTCGGATAGTTGTGGCAATTATTGCATTACCGGTTATATACGTAGCTGAATTACAATTGATAATCTTATATTTACGCATAAATTATTACATGGAAGACATTAAACAAACGCTGAAACAACAAATAATCGACTCGCTGAACCTACAGGGAATGAAGCCTGAAGAAATAGATGATAATGCCCCCCTGTTTGGCGAAGGTCTCGGGTTAGACAGCATTGATTCGCTAGAACTGATGGTACTCCTGGAGCGTAATTATGGGATTAAAATTGAAGATGCACGTGAAGGCAGAAAAATATTGACTTCCGTTCAAACAATGGCGGATCATATTCAGCAACATAAAAAAGCATAACGCCTTAGCATACTAAAATGGCGGAGAGAGTAGTAGTTACAGCTATCGGTATCATATCCGCATTAGGCACTGGAAAAAAGGCCCATATAGAAAAGCTGCGCAGATCAGAAAGCGGCGTGCGAAACGTGGCACATTTACGTTCAATACATGCTGCCGACTTTGTACTTGGCGAGATCAAGAGCAGTAATGATGAACTCGCTGAAGAGCTAAACTTACCCACCGGTGATAATGGCTATACCCGCACCACCCTTCTGTCATTAGCAGCGATGAACGATCTGCTGCGAAACACTGATATTGAGTTGCTTCGCAATGAGCCTTTCGCTTTTATCAATGCCAATACAGTTGGTGGTATGAGCAAGATGGAAGATATCTATATGGATGTCATCAATTCGGGCACTGACGAAAACAACAATAAATACATCAATACCCTTGATTGTGCCGAAAGCACCGAGAACGTGGCACTTCATTATGGCCTTAAACCTTTAATGGCCACTATCAGTACAGCCTGCTCCTCTTCCTCCAATGCGCTGATATTAGGAGCAAGGATGATAAAACAAGGCATTGTGAAACGCGCCATATGCGGTGGCGGAGATGCACTGAGCCGTTTTACATTAAATGGCTTTTACAGTCTTAAAAATGTAGACAAGCACACCTGTAAACCTTTTGACCAAAACCGTGGCGGCCTTAATCTGGGTGAAGCCGCTGCTTTTTGTTTATTGGAGTCGGAATCGTCTGCAAAAGCCAGGGGCGCAAATATCATAGCGGTATTGAGCGGCTATGCGAATACCAATGATGCCTACCACCCTACAGCACCATCACCCACCGGCGAAGGCGCCTGCCGCACCATGCAACAAGCCCTTGATATGGCAAATCTAAAGCCATCAGACATCGGCTACATTAATGCACATGGCACTGCAACACAAAACAATGATCTTTCTGAAGGAATGGCGATTCAAACCCTATTTGGCGCTAACCCACCTTACTTCAGCTCCACAAAACCATTCACAGGCCACACCCTGGCTGCGGCAGGCGTAATAGAAGCTATATTTAGTATGTGGGCCATTCAGGAACAATTGATACTTCCTAACATGAACTTTGAAACTAAAATGGAAGAGCTCGATATCATGCCCATTACCTCATTAATTGAAAATGTGCCATTGCAACATGTACTGAGTAATTCTTTTGGTTTCGGGGGTAGTAATGTTTCACTAATATTCAGCAGGGCATGATGCAACCATTATACATACTATCTGCCTGCTCCATAACTCCGCAGCATACCTATGACCCGGAACATTTCCTTGATCCTATTATCTCAGCTGATAATGGTAAACTATATTCACTCGACCCCGACTACTCAAAATATATTTCTCCGGTTGCCATCCGCCGCATGAGCCGAATGCTCAAGAAGGGCATAACCGCAGGCATGAAGTGCCTGGAAAACGCAAACATCAAAACACCTGATGCCATTATCATAGGCTCCGCCCGTGGCAGTGTTACCGATATGGAAAACTTCCTCAAGGATATGATCAAAATGAAAGAGGAAGCCCTAACACCAACCGGGTTTATACAATCCACGTACAACTCTGTTAATGGCTGGCTGGCTATGCTTACGAAATGTACCGGCTACAATCAAACCTATGTGCACCGTGGCTTTTCGCTGGAGCTTTGCCTATTTGATGCCCAATTATTTTTCGCCGAATCTACCGGCCCAAAACAAATATTAGCAGGAGGCTTTGACGAACTTACCGAAGAATACTTCATCATCCGTAATAAGATCGGGTATTATAAAGAACAGATGTGCAATAGTGTTTCTTTACTATCGCATTCAGACACTCCTGGCTCAATAGCCGGTGAAGGTGCACACTTTTTTGCATTAAGCAACCAACCTGAAAATGCAACCTGCGCCATCATCGGCCTCCAAATGCTACAGCAACCCACTACCGAAAACCTCACAACCGTTATCGCTGATATACTATCCCAACACAACCTTACAAATGATGACATCGATATCCTCATATGCGGCATGAATGGCGATAGCAGAAATCATTTCTTAATAGACCCTTTAATAGCAAACACCTCCCCAAACACAACTATCGCCACTTTCAAACAATTCTCCGGCGAATATGATACCGCATCCGGTTTCGGCCTCTGGCTCACAAACTATATTTTTACACACAAGCAGATACCTACCGCTGCCATCTACAAACAAGGCACCTCAAGCCGGATAAAAAACATCCTCCTTTGCAACGTAACCATTGCAAATAATATATCTTTGATATTAGTAAAAGCAAGCTAAAATCTTAACCATGAGAATTCTCGGCACCCTATGGGGTATCATTTCTTTGATCATAATGCTTGTAGCATTTATACCTCTGCTCGGCTGGCTCAACTGGATCAGTATCCCTATCGCCACACTCGGCCTCATTTTCAGCAGTATCGTAAATTCCCGCAATGGCAAAACGATGTGCATAGTAGCCATCATATTCGGCATACTCAGGTTAATGTTCGGCGGCGGGATTTTATAAAACGGCCTTTAGCTATTTAACTTCTTATAGTATTCCATTGCCATCCTTATCTCGCCATAGCTATATTCATCACTCAGCAAGTCTTTTACCGGTTTCAATGCATATGTTTGACCTGACCTTTTTATTGTTTTTAGTAACACATCCAGTTTGTGGCGCGGCACTACCTTATTTATATCCAGTTCACCGGTTCCTACAAAACCTGCAAGGTGCGTTTCAATCGTGGTTAGTGCCAATCTGCGCTGTGCGGCTATATCCATCATGCTTACCCCATCCAGGAACATTTCAAGTGTGGCCTTTTGTGTAGCGCTCACAGTCGGCTTTGCGGCTTTGCCAGTTTTGGTAGCAGCCTCCTTCTTTTCTTTTTTGGGCTTCTTAAAATGCATCCTTGACTTCAACTCATGCTCCACCATATAATTCTTCACAGCCGCCATAAAACCAGCTCCATACTTACTGATCTTATAATCACCGAACCCGGATATATTCTTCATATCATTAAAGCTCTCGGGCAGGTAAGTGGCCAGCTCCATAAGTGAGTTATCGGATACAATATTATATGCCGGCACGTGCTCGCGCTCGGCCATGTCCATTCTTATTCCTTTCAGTTTATTGAACAGATCCTTCTCATAGCGCAGTTCTTCTTCATCCAACTGTTCTGCTTCCTTTTCCTTCTTCAGCACCAGTTTTAGCTCCGTCTCGCCCTTTAGCAGCTTCCACCCTTTCTCGCTCACTTTCAGCGTAACGTATTGATCTTCACTTTTCTCTATGAATTTATGATACAGCAACTGCTGCACCATCCACTGCCATTCTTCTTTTTTCAACGACTTGCCAATACCAAAGGTCTTTAGATTTTTATGTTCCTCCCATATCTTCTCACTCATCGATCCCCGTATAAAATCGATCACATAACCCGCACCAAATCGCTCTCCCGTCCTAACAATGGCCGACAACAACTTCTGCGCATCCTGCGTTGCATCCTTTTCTTCCAGGGCACTCAAGCAATAATCACAACTCCCGCAATAGGCCGGGAACGGCTCGCCGAAATACTGCATCAGGTATTGCCGCCTGCAGCCCTCATGCTCGCAAAACTCCTGCATGAGTTGCAGCTTCTTCATTGATATGGCACTCTGCTGCGGGTTATCATCGATCTGCACAAAACTGCGCAGTTTCATAATATCCCCAAACGAGTAAAACAATATTGCATCGCTCTTCAAGCCATCCCTGCCGGCGCGCCCTGTTTCCTGGTAGTAGCCTTCGATGTTTTTAGACACATCGTGGTGTATCACATAGCGCACATTCGATTTATCTATCCCCATCCCGAATGCTATCGTTGCTACGATAACCCTATACGCGTCTTTCTGGAAAGCCTCTTGCACCCTACTACGCTCTGCACTGTCCATACCAGCATGATAGTAAGCCGCCTTCACGCCCGCGGCATGCAGTTTGCCTGCAATATCCTCTGTCGATGCACGCGAAAGGGCATAGATAATGCCGCTATCATCCTTATGCTTTTTTACATATTCCAGTATATGCCCGAAAGCATTTTTCTTAGGCCGGATGTAGTAACTGATGTTTGGCCGGTTGAAGCTGGATATAAATATCTTCGGCTCATGCAGGGCCAAGCGCTCCACAATATCATGTTGCGTTACCTTATCGGCACTTGCAGTCAATGCTATTACTGGTATATCAGGGAATTGTTTTTTCAGCACCGCCAGCTTCAGATACTCCGGCCTGAAATCATGGCCCCAGCTGGATATACAATGCGCCTCATCAATCGCAAACAGCGACGGGCCCAGTTTTTTCAAGAATGTAAAGAACGATTCACTATTTGCCGGTATACGCTCCGGGGCTATGTAGAGTAGTTTTATTTTGCCTGCATGCGCATCCTGTATTATCCGGCCCTGCTCTTCGGGGCTTTGTGTAGAATTGAGGAAAGCTGCGTAGATACCATTTGCCAAGAGCGCATCCACCTGGTCTTTCATCAGCGCTATCAATGGCGAAACCACAATTGTTATACCCGGAAGCAACATAGCCGGGAGCTGGTAGCAGATAGATTTACCCGCACCTGTAGGCATAATAGCCAGCGTATCAGCGCCCCGCAACACATTTTCTATCACCGGCAACTGTGTGAGCCGGAACTCATCGTACCCAAAAAAATGCTTTAAAGCCTGGTGTAATTTTTCTTTAGAATATGCGCTCATCTGATTTAAACTGTCTCTGTTGCAAGTTAATGCAAAATAAAAATTTAAAATGTCCCACTTTTTTTGTGTGTCTTTATTTTTAGTCAATTGTTTGGTAATCAGTATTCCTTGACCAGGAATGTGGCAGGAATGACGCGAAAATGCCCCAAAATGTTGCGGAGGGAGACATTGTGCGATTTGGCGATAAATAGCATATTGCAGGGTATGTATCGGTTGCCGAATACAGAGGTAATTTATGCGCTTAGTATAGCTGTATGCTGGTTTATGATACATACTTTTTGTGATGTGTTGCTATGTAAAAAAATCTGGTGTCGATATTATGTAGATGAAAAAATGTTTTTTTGTTTATTTAAAATGATATAAATGTGTAATTGTGATTTAAAAGTAAAAAGCAGTCTATTAAAAGACTTTCGTTTTTCATCTCAGGAAACTAAATTAGGTAATAAGAAATGTAGCGGAGGGAAAGTGTATACACCTTTGTTGCGCAGAGCATTGAAAGCTGAGTGAGATTTGTATTTTCCAGTCGCGGATTGGTTAATTTGAATAGACTAACAGGGCGTGCACATGGCTATACTACAGACTAGCGCCAGTGGATAAAAGAAATCGCCTCCCTATTTCACCGCATCAGCCAGCATCTTCTCAAACACGCCTGTTGATTGTCCGGGAAAAGTATATTCCTGCTCGGGGTGAAAAGATTTCTTCTGAGGTTTCTTAGTACTGGCATCCACTCTGCTAAGTTCTATACTGACTGTGCTGCCTGTGCCTAATGGTTTTATTTCCACATTCCAGTGAGCAAACACATGAAATTGCTTATCATCAAATCCTCCCTTGTTCTTAACATACGATAATGCGACCCATGCGGTAGAATCTATGGGCTTACCATCCCTGACAAAACTGAAGTGCATGCCAAAATCATATTTATCAGTAGTTATAATGCCCGTATTCTTATCGCCCTCTTTTATCACAAAGCCTTTAGCAGTCAATACCCTGCACACAATTCCCCAGGCACTATCCGCAGTCTCTTTGGATTTTATGTTAGATATCTCATCATAATTCTTGTCCGGCAACGGATACATGATCGGGTTGCAGGACAAAGACAGCATAATTATTACCGCAAAAAGTATAAAACATTTCATGATCAAGTAGTTTTAAAAAAGTGTGAGGGGAAATAGTGCATTAGTCTATAACAGCTGATTATCAGCCAGAGTGATAACAGAAATATAATATTGAAGATACAGACCACTATCCCTGGTTTGTAATATTCAGTGGATTCAAAAAAACTCATTAGTAAATGAACATTTCTGCCCAAGACGAATGTCCGATTTCGGGCACTGTCAACAGATACTAAAATTAAACCCGCAGCTAAATTTTCAATTCTATAACACGGGTGCAGTCATAATTACAAAAATCGTATCTTTGACTAATTCTAAATACAACCCACATGAGTATCCAGCAAATGCAACAACAACTCATAAACCAGATAAGCTCTGTCAATGATGAAGATATCCTGCGTATGCTGGGCGAAGAACTCTCCTATTCTTTACAAAGCCAGACTGACCTTTCAACCATGCTCAGCGAAACCGATTTTAAAGAGTTAACTACACTCGCAAATGAGCCGATTGATCAAAACACTATGCCATTGAGTGAATTTAACAAGATCATGGAGCAATGGCGTATGAAATAATAATCAACAAAAGATTTACTAATAAGCTGCTCAATGTACTCGGTTATCTCGAAAAAGATTGGGGAAGCAATGTAGCACATGCATTTTTAGACACAATATATAGTCGCATTTATGCCTTACAAAACCACCCCTATATTGGTTCTTTAACAAGCATGAAGGGCGTAAGAAGTACACTAATAACGAAACACAACAGGTTATATTACAGGGTTTTCAAAAACAAAATAATTATCCTGAACCTTTACGATACCCGCAAAAGAAACCAAGGTAAAGCAGGCAATTAACAGTCATAAAAATTCCCGAAGCACTATTACGATGGCTCCGGGAATCGTTCATTCTTATTGCATGCAATATTATTTCCCAGGCTGCTGTATAACACGCAGATATGGTTTGATCGTTTTCCACCCCTGAGGATATTTCTCTTTGGCTTCGGCATCAGATACAGCAGGAACGATAATTACGTCCTCACCATTTTTCCAGTTCACGGGAGTAGCTACTTTGTGGTTGGCGGTCAGTTGCATAGAATCTACCACACGGAGTATTTCATCAAAGTTGCGGCCGGTGCTCATGGGGTAAGTCAGTGTCAGTTTTATTTTTTTATCGGGGCCAACAACGAAAACCGAACGCACCGTTTGATTAGTGGCAGCTGTTCTGCCTTCTGATGTACCGGTCTCTGTAGCAGGGAGCATATCGTAAAGCTTTGCTACGGCCAGGTCTGTGTCGCCTATCATGGGGTAGTTCACGGCATGCCCTTGTGTTTCGTGTATATCTTTTTCCCATTCAATGTGGCGTTCTACAGGGTCTACACTCAGGCCAATCACTTTACAGTTTCGTTTTTTGAACTCAGGTTCCAGTTTTGCCATATAGCCCAGTTCTGTGGTGCAGACCGGTGTAAAATCTTTAGGATGGGAAAAAAGAATTGCCCAGCCGTCGCCGATCCAATCATGAAAATCGATGGTGCCTTGTGTTGTGTTTGCTTTGAAATCAGGAGCAGTGTCTCCAATTCTGAGGCTCATAATACTTAGTTTTGAG
>CAIRZD010000436.1 GCA_903882965.1 uncultured Bacteroidota bacterium | reverse complement strand
TTCTATTATTTTGTGTAAACTAACAAATTCTAAAGCTATATAAAAACTTAATTACCGTGGATATAACAATAAAGCAGGCGCAGCAACAGGTAGATGAATGGATACGGACGGTAGGGGTACGTTATTTCAACGAACTGACGAACCTGGGCATACTAATGGAAGAAACCGGCGAACTGGCAAGGATAATGGTGCGGAAGTATGGCGAGCAGTCATTTAAAGAAAGCGATAAGCAAAAAGAACTTGCCAATGAAATGGCCGATGTGCTTTGGGTACTAATGTGTCTCGCCAACCAAACCGGGGTAGACCTTACCGACGCGCTGAAGAAAAATTTTGAAAAAAAGAATATCCGTGATGCGCACCGGCATAAAGACAATGAAAAATTAAAGGACTGATCTATAGCACACTTTTGGGTTTTCACTTTCAACTTCTATATTAACGAAGTACCGTCATTTTGCTTGCTATACCATCTCCTCCGGATGTATGGATGAAATACAGGTAGTCGCCAGATGGCATGCCGGAAGTATTTACGGGAATTATATGCTCACCAATAGACAGGTTAGTATTATTGATGGTACCGATCACTCCACCCTTCATATCCATGATCTGTATGGTAACAGATGCATTATGCAATAATGAAAATTTTATGTTGGTACTGTTTACGGCGGGGTTTGGATAATTACCAAAGAAGGTAAGATCTTTGCGGGTAACGCCTTTTATGCCGGTAGCACTATTAATATATACGATCGGGTAAATAGCGAGAACATTAAATAAAGAATCATTATCGGTATAGTTATCATGCCATGAATAATCAGACCATTGGGTGGTGTTTTGTACGTTGACTACCGTATCGAGCACATAGATTGCAGAGTCGGCTGTTCCGGTTGAATTAACAACAGAATCGGTATAAGTTGTTGTATCATAGACCGCACTTGTACGTGTGCCGTTAGTTGAGCAGGCGAGACCAAGGGTATCACCGTTAAGGGTGGCGAAATTATAGTTAATTGTATAGCCTACGAAGAAAGAAGACTGAACGGTATCGGGCGTGAAGTTAGGGAAAAGGAATGTTTTGATGGTATCCGTTGCAGTCCCGATACCAAGTTGCGTAATAGGGACTACAAGGCTATCAATACCAGTACCGGGAAAGCCGCTATATTCAAATGTTGCTGAAACTACCAGAGGGGCACCAACATTCCATGCATTGAACGTAATCGTTTTTGCAGATGACGGGCTTACCGTGCCATTAAACAATGCCACAACACCAATTACTATTACAGAGCTGTCGCTGCCATTAATATCATAACGCTCGGCAAATCCCTGATCTCCGTATATATCTGTGCCTGTGAGGTAGCCGCTATCACTTATACCGGCTGAGTATATTACTAATGGAGTATCGGCGGCAGGGATATTAGATAATACAAGGGTATCGCCTACTGCGGTTATTCTTGCATTTGAATTATTCTGGCCAAAAATAAACCCACTATTATTAATGCTGTTAATATCTGTTGCCCGTGTATGGATAACTCTTTGCGCGAAAGCAACGATATTTATTGATAAAGCTATTGCCAGTATAAACAATTTTCTCATTCCGTATTCTTAATTTGGCTTAAAATTACACTTCCTGACTTACCAATGAGCAGTTTTATTCATAAAACTGCGTTAAACCACTCTTTATTCTTTCCCAAAGTGCAACATCACTGTTATTGCCCTATGGTTCTGAAAAAAATCTAATAAAAATCCCCGACTAAATGAGCCGGGGATTTTTAAAAAATATAATTAATTATTATTTAGCAATGGTCATTTTGCTGGCAATACCATCGCCAGAAGCAGTATGAACAATGTACAGATAATCACCTGACGGTAAAGATGAAGTATTAACTGTGATAATATTTTCACCAGCTGCAAGGTTTGTCTTGCTAATAGTGTTAATAGTATGGCCAGCCATATCCATGATAGTAACTGTAACATCAGTGCTGTTAACTAAAGAAAATTTGATATTTGTCATATCAGTAGCAGGGTTAGGGTAGTTACCGAAGAAAGTAAGATTGTTCCTGGTAATACCTTTTACTGATACCGGAGTACCAACGCTTACAATTGGGAACATAAAGTAATTATAAGCAAGGGCAAAGTTATCAGCCCCATTATCATGCCATGTACCATCGTTGTATTGAGAAGCATTTACATCGTTTACGATAGTATCAGCACCGGAAAGAGAAAAAAGGTTGGTTCTTTCTCCATCCTTGTTGCTATACAAACCAATAGTATCGCCACCACCGAAAGTATAGGTAATATTAAACCCTACGAAAAATGATTGTGTAAGATACGCAGTAGGCGTAGTGAACATGAAAATTTTAGCTGTATCCTGACCACCGTAAACAGTTGATATACCAAGGTTTGTGAAAGGTACATTCTGGGAAGTAAGCACAGCATTAGGAAGACCACTGTCAAACCAAAAAGCAGACGCGGCACCTGTAACCGGAGAAAATGGAGCCGCTGATTGTGGAGCAACCGACCATACGTCAAATGTTACATGATTTGTGCTGGCAGGATTAACACTACCGCCAAACAATGCAACCAAACCAATAACTTTTAATGAGCTATCAGCAGAAGTGAAGTCATAACGCTCTCCAAATGCCTGATCACCATATACGTCAGTACCGGCGCAATATCCGCTATCAGCGTTAGAGCCAACTATGTAAAGGGCTAAAGTATCTGTACCTGTCCAGTTAGTTAAAGTATCTGTTCCACCTACAGCTGTTATTCTGTAATTAGATCCGTTATCACGCGTCGCAACAGTTGCATTTGTTGGTCCGGCGTGAGCATGTCTTAGAGAAGTGCTTTGCGCAAAGGCGCCTATACTTAATGCGGCACCGATAGAGAGTAGAAATAATTTTTTTTTCATAATACTTGATTTTGTTTTAAAATGATTAAAATGTTTAAAATGAATGAATAATGAGACCGCAAGTTACTGTAGAAGTTTAATGCAAAAAAATTTTTTAACCCGGTTGGGGAAATCAATATGTGTGAGATTGCAGAAAACTTACTCAACTGTCATATGCCTTTATTTTCGACTATTAATAGATCCACAAGTGCAATAGCGGTAACTGCTTCTACCACTACAGGTGCGCGGAGTGCAATACATAGGTCATGCCTGCCTTTTACCATATATGGCGCTATGGATTGGGTATTGTTGTTCCAGGTATGCTGTTCGCGGGGGGTACTGCTGGTAGGTTTTATTGCTACATTAAAACTAAGTTCATTGCCATTAGTAATACCTCCGTTTATTCCCCCGGCATTATTTGTTTTTGTGGCACCATGCTCATTAATGATGGCATCATTATGGATGCTCCCCTTCATACGTGCGGCGGCAAAACCACTACCAAATTCAATACCTTTTACGGCAGGTATAGAAAATACAGCATGGCTTATGACCGACTCTACAGAATTAAAGAACGGGTCACCTATGCCGACCGGTAATCCTTTTACGGAACAAGTTATGATCCCGCCAATACTATCCTGATCTTCTATGGCTTTATTAATAGCAGCTTCGATATCATTATTACCTCCGGCCTCTGTCAATATTGCATCAATGGCGATGCCTGCCAGTATCTTCTTAGCTACCACACCTGCCGCTACCAATGCAACTGTGAGCCTGCCTGATGAATGCCCTCCGCCACGATGATCGTTAAATCCATTAAATTTTTTTTCGAGTACAAAATCCGCATGACCCGGGCGCGGAGTATTTTTTATAGCGTCATAATCTACAGAACGGGTATTTTTATTTTCAAAAACAATGGTGAGTGGTGCGCCAGTGGATCTATTATTATATACGCCACTTATGAATATTGGAATATCCTCTTCAGTACGGGCGGTTGTTCCTGCAGCGCCGGCCTTACGTCTTTCCAGGTCGGGCAAAAGATCGCTTTCCTGTATAGCTACACCAGCCGGGCAGCCATCAATTGTTATACCTACCCATTTGCCATGAGATTCACCAAAAATACTTACGCGGAAAATATTGCCGAATGTATTCATGTTAGCAAGTTACATTTTACCCCACAGGAAATCAAATCCTCAAAAAATGCCGGGTATGATTTATTTACAGCTCGGGCATTTACTATATCCACACGTGCGCCAGCTCTCAATGCCCCTATCGCTGCGGCCATAGCAATGCGGTGATCATGATAAGAATCTATAACCGTGCCTTGTAATTTTCTTACCCCAGAGATACATAACATATCATCTTCCAATGAAAATGGTACCGCAAAATTCTCCAGCATTTCCGATATGCTCTCTGCCCTATTGCTTTCTTTATCAAACAACCGGTGCACCCCCTTAATATAACTTTGCCCATTGCAACATGCTGCCAGTATAGCAAGCACAGGAAAAAGGTCCGGGCAATGGGTGGCATCAAATTCAAATGCGTGCAGCGGTCCTTTTTTCGCAGTTACACTGTGATCATCTATTATCACTGCGGCTCCGGCAAGACCCAGTACCTGCAATATTGCGCGATCAGCCTGCATGGAATCAATATTCAGATTTTTGACTGTAACATCGCCTGCAATGGCCCCTGCTACAAGCATATAAGCCGCGCTACTCCAGTCTGCTTCTATTTTAATTTCTACCAGATCAGGATATAAAAACAATGAAGGGTCGATATAAAATTCCCGGTAATCATCATGAATAATTTTCTTCCCAAAATGTTGCAACACATCCAGTGTAAGGTCTATATAAGGTTTACTTTTGAGTGCGTTCACTTTAATAACAACCCGCTCTTTGGCGCAACTGCTATATGCAAATAATAAGCCACTTAAAAACTGTGATCCATTTGCTGCATCCAACACAATATTTCTTGCCTGTAATGGCCCATATACCGTGCATGGCAAATGTTTATTAAACCCAGCAACGGAAACACCTAATGACTGGAGCGTTTCCAAAAATCCATGCATAGGCCGGTGCAATAAGCTGCCTGAGCCTTCTATTGTGACAGCCTGCCCACTCAAAGAGGCAATAGGAGTAAACAACCTGGCAGACAAACCACTTTCGCCACAATTGATACGCTCCGAAACAGGGATCACCCCGATACTACGGATCTCAATCGTTTCTTTAGTCTGATCAATTACGGTTGCGCCGAGCTGCTGCATAATTAGCAATGCAGCCTGTTCATCATCTGAATGCCCTGCATTGATAATAATAGTGTTGCCGGTATGCAGTAATGCCGCTGCAAAAGCCCGTTGTGTAATGCTTTTAGAAGGCGGCGCTATTACAATACCACTGATATTTCCCGGCTCAATTGTGGCTTGCATATTCATTTAAGGCATTTTCTATAACGGTAAGTGGCAATGAATGAATAGCCGCATGGCCAATTTTTTCAAGAACTATATAATCAATCATATCATTTCTCCGCTTCTTATCCATACGTAGTAGCTCCATTGCTTTTGATGCATTTATAGAAAGGCTAACGGGCAGATGGTACTGCTGCAATAGTCTCTTTAGCCTTGCGGTATCCTCCCGCCCAAGCCCGGCAACTTTTTCTGATATCATACAAGCTATCACCATGCCTATAGCAACGGCTTTGCCATGCGGCAGTTCATATAAATTCTCAATAGCATGCGCTGCAGTATGGCCGAAGTTGAGCAACTTACGCACGCCTGTTTCCATTTCATCGGCAATAACTGTTTTATTTTTCCATGCTACGCACCTTTCTACAAGCGATAATAAAGCGGCATCATCTTGCTTGTAATAAGCAATGTTGTTATGTTCCAATTCGGCAAACAACTCCGCGTCAAAAATGCATCCATATTTTATTATTTCGGCAAAACCGTTGCTCCATTCAATGTTTGGAAGTGTTTGCAAAAAATTCACATCATACAAAATAAACTGGGGCTGACGTATAGTGCCCAACAGGTTTTTATTCAAGCCAAGGTTCACCCCGTTCTTCCCTCCAATAGCGGCATCTGCCATCCCCAGCAAAGTAGTAGGCACAAAACCGAATGAAACACCACGCATATAAACGGCAGCCAGAAACCCGGTTATATCTGTTACTACCCCACCGCCAATACCTATCAGTAACGTATCCCGTGCGGCCTCCATATCCAGCAATTGTTTTGCCAGGGACTCAATGGCATGCAGGTCTTTACCGTTTTCATGGGCTGGCACTACCAATATTTTATAACTCCTAAAAAGATTTGCATATAGTTTGGCAATATGCTCATTTGTGATAATTACTATATGTTGCTTATCATATAAAAGCATTACTTCTTCAAAAGAGCTGTTCCCCGGCTGGTCTTTTTTGATAAATATATAATCCGTTTTACCGGAAGGAAATGTTACAGTGTGCTGCATCTATTAAGTTAAGGCAACAAATTTACTATTATACCGAAGAATAAACTGCATTATAAGCAGAATACAAATTAGAAGTTAAATAAAATAGAATTATTAAATTTACGCCTCATTTTCGGGGCGTAGCGCAGCCCGGTAGCGTGCTTCGTTCGGGACGAAGAGGTCGCTGGTTCGAATCCAGTCGCCCCGACATTACAACCAAGGAGGTAATCTTTTTTAAGGTTACCTCTTTTTTTTTCGTCTGAATTATTTGTCAATAAAGGGATTGCTGCAAATAGTGCATTTGTTTTCTCAGTTCGAACTGTGTCTTTTTCCTTATTATACATAACTCCCTCTGGGAAAAGTAAATATTGAATCTTCTGCTTCATTGCATAATTTGCGGAATACCATATTTTACTAATGTTCTCAGCAATTTCTAATCCCTTATTCACTGCTTTTTCAATGTTCGAACTCGTTAAGGCTGATTCTTTGTTTTCGCGCTCCAATATGCTCTTTTCTGAATTGTATTTTTCGGAATACTTTTCAAATTGATCTTTAGTTATCTCATTAAGTACAAAACGCTCTTCCAGATTATCAATCTTAAATTGTAATTCTGATATACGCTTCTTGTTTAATTCAAGGTTTATAAGATTATCTTTTAACTTTTCCTCCAAAGACTTTTGGATTGCCTTACCGAGCTTAAGTTTATATTTTTTGTCATACTCGTATTTTGGTAGTTCATCTAAAAACTTTTTGTTTAATTTCTGTGCTGAGATGTTGACGCCAACACCTTTACCCCTTGCTTTGTAATAGTATAAATTCTTCTTTTTGTTCAAATAACCAGTAAAAGGACTAAGCGTATTATCGTCTTTAACAAATACTTTTAGTGGTAATTGATCATTTTTGTAAATTTTAGGAACTCCGGATCGAGGATTTTGTTTACTTATGTTATTTGCCTTTATGAATGTATCTTCATCTATTAGCGCAGGATGCTTTCCCTTGATTAGTTCATCAGGCAATAAACTGCTAACAATATATCCGCAATAGAAGATATTGGCAAAAACCCATGCAAGATATCTCAGTGATATTTTGAAACCTTTTGCTTTAAGGAGGTCAACAATTTCCTGGTTATTATATTTACCGGACGCCTTCCACTTAAAGGCCTGACAAATAAGCATGCCGTATGAGTTAATAACATATTCATGTTTATCTGCTGTAGCATACTTGTTTTTGTTCTCATATCCGATCGGGGTGGAGTAAGGCCAGAATCCCTTTCTGAGCATAGACTTTGTACCGGCGATGCTTTTGTCCTTTCTCATATCATTGTCTAGCTTGCTAAGCAGCATGAATAGATTTTCCTGGAACATCCCGGTCGGTGTCTCGGTATCTATCTCCTGACTCACAGAAATTATTCGTATTCCTAATGATCTTAAATTTTCCAATAAAAAAATACCATTAGCTCCTGATCGGGAAAAACGGTCATAACAATAAACTAAAATTGCAGCAATAGACGGATCCTTTTTAATATCCCGAAGCATTCTCTGAAATTCCTTTCGTTCATCAGTTTTTGCGGACTCAAATGTTCCTCCAAATATTGACTTGATAATAAGGTTATTCTTCTGAGCATATTGATTTATCTGCTCATTCTGCCAATCCAAACTATTGCCATTTACCATTTGATCTTTTGAAGACACACGGTTATAACTGACACAAATATTGCCGGTTCTACGAATAACGATATTCGATTTTTTATTTAATTGCCCAGCCAATAATTTCAATTCAGTCTCATATTTAGATTCCTGCTCGATTTTCATATTACTCTTTTAAAGAATGATTTTCAAATAGCATCGACTCGACAATAATAGCTGCAAATATGTCTATCTGCTCATCGATTTCTATATTATTTTCAGTATAAATATTCCTTTTTTCGTTTAAGATTTTCCACTCATTTTCATTATTGCTATTTTGATTAATACCACTTTCCATTGTTGGACGGATTGTGGATGAAATCGGATGCGTTCCGTATAACTTCCTTTTTTAAAACAGGTCTGATTTTTACAGTACCGATATATCGACAAATTAGATATCCAGATCAAATCTCAATTTCAGTAAGCTCAACAAAATATAAGAGCTCTGCTACTATTTTCTTATCTCATATTCTATTATCAATAATGTTAATGCTATATTCCATTTAGTGAATCCGTTCTTTTTCTATGATTATTGCCAAAATTCTGGTGTTTTCCTTTTTACTGTACTTATTAAATAATTTAAATATTAAGCCTAAATCAGGCTACTTTATATTTGCTTTTTGTAATTTTTCTTTAATCGTATTTTCATAATGTGCAATTTTCCCATCTTGTGTTTTTAATGTAATATTTTGATAACTATTGGCCTTAATCAGCTCTAGTAAACGAGATGAGGACTCTACTTTCTCAACCTTTTTTATTTCCAACATTTCTGGCTTATGATCAGTGCCAAATTTTACGGAAATTTCTTTTACATCCCCTGCACGTATTGCTTTTAATATTTTCCCCTCCGATTCACTTAATATTTCCAATTGCTGGTCTTTAATATTAGTGCCCTCAATTTTTAAAAATTTCCACACAATTTCACTTATAGATATTTTCAGGTATGATCCTTTGTAAAAATCAATGAAATGCGGTTCGTTTACATAGAAATTTATTGCTGAATCCTTGAAAATTACAACTTCGTTTTTCGTGTTGACTAAAAATGAAATAGGCTCTCTGTATAACAGGCAATCTAGTATAGAAATAAAAAAGAAGCTTATTTTATGATTAATATTATTAGGACTATTGCGCAATTCTTTGATATAATTTATAAAACTAGCATGCTCATTTTCAGGTATCAGGGGTAAGAATTTCTCTAATGAACCTGATTGCTCTAAAATCAATAGCCAGTCAACTGTATCAAATAATAGACCTTTAATTACTTTAATAGTGCTAATACTCATGCCATAAGTTCGCATAAGATTAACTACATGAATCCACAGAGGATCTAAGAAGTTATGTTGAATCTTGGAACAAACAATAATTCAAACTAAAAACAATCATGGAAACTAAAAAGTTGACACCGAAAGAATATCTTAAACAACATCCCGATCAGTACGTTATGGTCACCTATGAATTTGGGGAGCCTATATTTATTGCTCCTCTCAAGGATTTGCAAGTACAGATAGCTCTAAATAAGAATGAAGCTGAATTGTGGGGCGAGTTAGATAAATCACCAACAAAACTTGAATACCATATTGCTTCTACTGGTTACAAAGGACTGAAATTTGAAAAGGTTTAAGCCGGCTGCATGAACGTTGTAGTGAAGATGCAGAATTATTCCTCAAAATGTTTTGAAAAGAGAATATTATCCTTTTCTCCAGAAAGGTCAAATGACCTTTTGAGCCTAGAAACAATAAGTTTGTTATGTCGCGGCTGGAGGAAATAGCCTCAATATGCAACTTGGCCGTGTAGATGGTATCATCGTAAACCCCGCAAGCACTAATGAAATATATGCCACAGATGCGTGGGGCGGTTTATGGAAAACCTCACCCATCCTACAGCCTGCCCTGAGCTTGCCGAAGGGGGAGGGCCGGGGAGAGGTCTAATACGTGTAAAACACGATATTCTATTACGTAAACACGCAATCAAAATTGCGTCTTTTCACGCTTGCGCAATTCAAAAACATTACTGACCTTTATAAAAGAAATAATTTATTAAAGAAATACCCAAGATTTAACCCTTTTATACGTCTATTATAAATATACACAACTCTATGAAAAACACCTTACTCTCCACATTCATTTTTCTTTCCCTCTCTAGCCACGCCCAGATCATCACCACCATTGCCGGAATTGACAGCCAAGGTTACAATGGCGACAATATTCTTGCCACGCATGCAAAGCTAGATGGCCCTTTTAGTATTGCTTTCGATCACAAAGGAAATCTTTACATAGCGGATGGATACAGTAATCGTATCCGCAAAGTAGATACTGCTGGTATTATTACCACTTTTGCAGGCAATGGCGTTGGTAGTTACAATGGTGATAATATCCCCGCTGATTCCGCCGAGTTATATCATCCTGTTGGTATTACATTCGATCGTGTTGGTAACCTGTACTTTACAGATGCGTGGAATGAACGCGTTCGTAAAATAGATACAGCCGGTATTATTACCACAATTGCAGGTACAGGTACATATGGCTATAATGGCGATAAAATTCAAGCTGACT